>NZ_RZQP01000090.1:0-22684 GCF_003998165.1 Mesorhizobium sp. M7A.F.Ca.US.007.01.2.1
GGAGAAATCCGGCTGAAACCTCCGGTGGCGTTCGAGGACAAAGTCCAAAAATGCCTGTGTCCGTGGAGGCTAACCGGAAAGGAACTTTGAATGGCACTGCCTGATTTCAGCATGCGCCAGCTTTTGGAAGCTGGCATTCACTTCGGCCACCAGACCCATCGCTGGAACCCGAAAATGGCGCCCTACATCTATGGCGCCCGCAACAACATCCACATCATCGACCTCTCGCAGACGGTGCCTTTGCTGCACCAGGCGCTGAAGCAGGTTTCCGACACCGTCGCCAAGGGCGGCCGCGTGCTGTTCGTCGGCACCAAGCGCCAGGCGTCCGACATCGTCGCCGATGCGGCACAGCGTTCGGCTCAGTACTACGTCAACTCGCGTTGGCTCGGCGGCATGCTGACCAACTGGAAGACGATCTCGAATTCGATCCAGCGCCTGCGCAAGCTCGACGAGATGCTGGCCGGCGAGGCGCAAGGGTTGACCAAGAAGGAACGCCTGAACCTCGACCGCGAGCGCGAGAAGCTCGACAAGGCCCTGGGCGGCATCAAGGACATGGGCTCGACGCCCGACCTGATGTTCGTGATCGACACCAACAAGGAAGCGATCGCCATTCTCGAGGCCAAGCGCCTCGGCATTCCGGTCGTCGCCATCATCGATTCGAACTGCGATCCGGACAAGATCGACTTCCCGATCCCCGGCAATGACGACGCGGCCCGCGCCATCCAGCTCTATTGCGATCTGATCGCCAAGGCTGCGATCGACGGCATCGCCCGTCAGCAGGGCGCGCTCGGCGTCGACATCGGCGCTTCGATCGAAGCTCCCGTCGAACCGGCGCTCGACCCGGCTCCGGCCCCGGCTGCAGACGCTCCGGAAGCTTGATAATCGAAGGCCGGTTGCGGCCTTCATCTTTCTCATATTCTGGCACGCTAAACAGACGCACCATCGAATACCGATGGTGCGTCGGTGCATTTAAAACAAAGAGGCGACAATGAGCATTTCGGCTGCACAGGTCAAAGAACTCCGCGACTTGACCGGCGCGGGCATGATGGATTGCAAGGCGGCGTTGACCGAGACCAACGGCAACATGGAAGAGGCCGTCGACTGGCTGCGCAAGAAGGGTATCTCCAAGGCTGACAAGAAGGCTGGCCGCACCGCGGCTGAGGGCCTGATCGGCGTCGACAACGGCGTGCGCGAGGCTGCCGTCGTGGAAGTCAATTCCGAGACCGACTTCGTTGCCCGCAACGCCGCGTTTCAGGAAATCGTCGCCAATGTTGCCAAGGTTGCGCTGGCCTACGGCACGACGGAGGCTGTGGCCGCCGCAAAGTATCCAGGTTCCGACAAGTCGGTTGCCGACACCATCAAGGACGCTGTCGGCACCATCGGCGAAAACATGGGCTTCCGCCGCTCGGCCAAGCTCACCGTCCCGCACGGTGCTGTCGCCACCTACGTCCACAACGCAGTTGCCGATGGTCTTGGCAAGCTCGGCGTTCTGGTCGCGATCGAGACCACGGGCAATGAGCATGCCGCCAACGCCTTTGGCCGCCAGGTTGCCATGCATGTCGCCGCCACCAACCCGCTGGCGCTGACGGCCGAGCAGATCGATCCGGCTGCGGTCGAGCGCGAGAAGGCGATCTTCGCCGATCAGGCGCGCCAGTCCGGCAAGCCGGAAGCGATCATCGAAAAGATGGTCGAAGGCCGCCTACGCAAGTTCTATGAGGAAGTCGTGCTCCTGAAGCAGGCCTTCGTGCTCAATCCCGACATCACTGTCGAGCAGGCACTGAAGGATGCCGAGAAGGAAATCGGCGCTCCGGCCAAGATTTCCGCCTATCTGCGCTTTGCGCTCGGCGAAGGCATTGAAAAGGAAGAGACCGATTTCGCGGCGGAAGTCGCGGCTGCGGTGAAGAAATAATCCTTACAAATAGCCCCTGAAGGGGCTTCTCAGCTCAGGCAACTCGGCCGGGTGTCCGCAAGGATGCCCGGCCGATTTCTTGTGCGGTGTCGATAAAGGCCCTGAGCTTCGGCGCCATTGACGCCCGGCGCGGGAAATAGAGGAATAGCCCCGGTTCCTCGATCGCCGTCTGCGGCAGCACCTGGACCAGGCGGCCCGCGGCAAGATCGGCGCGCGCCAGCGGCTCGAAGACATAGGCAAGCCCGACGCCTGCAAGCGCAAGATCGATTGCTGCGAGCGAATCCGTCACGACAACGCTGCCCCGCGTCTCCATGGCGATGTCCTTGCCATCCTCGATCAGATCCCAGCGATAGAGCGCACCGGAGCGGACGAGCCGGTAGCCAATACAATTGTGGCTCGCCAAATCGGCAACGCTGCTGGGACGGCCGTGCCTTCCGATGTAAGCGGGCGAGGCGACAATGACGACGGAGAACGGCGGCGTCAGCCGGACCGCGACCATGTCCTGGGCGATCATCTCGCCAAGCCGGATGCCGGCATCGAAGCCTTCGCCGACGATATCAACCAGACCCTGGTCAGCGAAGACCTCCACCGTAACCTCCGGATAGCGTTCGGCCATCGCCGCCACCACCGGCGTCACCGCCAATGGTATGGCGATGTTGGAGGCGTTGATCCTGAGCAGGCCAGACGGCCTGCCTTTGACGCTGCGGATACGGTCCATCCGCTCGGCAATATCCTGGAGGGCCGGAGCCGCCGTTTCCACCAGCGCCTTGCCGGCCTCGGTGAGCGAAACGCTGCGCGTCGTCCGTGCGAACAAAGGCTGGCCGATCCGCTCTTCGACAATGCGCACCGCATGGCTGACTGCCGAAGGGCTCATGCCGAGTTCGGCGGCGGCAAGCGCGAAGCCGCCGCGTCGGGCCACGGCGACGATCACAGGCAGGTGAGTGAGCAGGTCCCGGTACATTCATGCATGATATCGCATGGTCCATGCGAACAATGCAATCTTATCGATGTCGGCCGAGCGGTCCACATTGCCGGCCGCACGTCGGCGATGGGCTGATGGCATCGAGGAGAAAAAACATGAATGCGTTGAAGCGCGTAACTTTCGCGGCAGGCATGGCGTTGGCGCCGATGGACGCCGGCGGGGCGGAGCCATCAGACTGGCGGGCCCTCGCAGACGAACGCGCGGTCATTCGCATCGCCGATGCCATCGACCGGGCCGTCGACGCCCAGGACTGGAAGCTTGCACGCAGCTATTTCGCGGATCGGGCCACTGCCGATTTCAGCAGCCTTTCCGGACAGCCGGCGGCCAACATCGCTTCCGACGACCTGATTGGCGCCTGGGCGGCCAACCTCAAGGGCAGCAAGACAAGCCTGCATCTGCGCACCAATCACCAGGTCGTTCTCGAAGGGGACACGGCGACTGTCCTGTCGAACGGCTATGCCTGGAACCGGATGGAAGGCAATGGCGACCCGCTTTGGGAGGTCTGGGGCACCTATGAGCATCACCTGACGCGTTTTGCGGATGGCTGGAAGGTCGATGGCTTTGCGTTCCGCATGACACACGAGCGCGGCAATCCCTGGGTCAAGACCACTCCGGGCCAGTGACGCTCGGGCATCTATCACCAAGCATTGGAAGACGATTATGACCATGACCTACTACACTCTTGGCAACAGCGGCCTCAGGGTCAGCCGGCTGGCGCTGGGCACGATGACTTTCGGCACGGAATGGGGCTGGGGAGCCGACAGGGATACGGCGCGGGCGATGTTCGACGCCTATGTCGAGGCGGGCGGCAATTTCTTCGACACGGCGGATCTCTACACAGACGGCACGGCCGAAGCCTGGCTTGGCGAATTCATCGCCGAGCGCGGCTTGCGCGACATGGCGGTGATCGCCAGCAAGTTCACCATGAACATGCAGCCCGGCAATCCGAATGCCGGCGGCAATGGCCGCAAGAACATCATGCGGGCCGTCGATGCTTCGCTGAAACGGTTGGGGACCGACTATATCGATCTCTATCTCATGCATGTCTGGGACAGGCTGACCCCGGCCGAGGAGGTCATGCGCACGCTGGACGACCTGGTTCGGATGGGCAAGGTGCGCCATGTCGGTCTTTCGGATGTGCCCGCCTGGTATGCGGGCCGCGCACAGGCGATCGCCGAATTGCGCGGATATGAGCCGGTTTCGGCGCTACAGCTCGAATATTCATTGGCCGAACGCGCGATCGAGAATGAGTTCGTGCCATTCGGCACGCGCCATGGCGCCGGCATCATGGTGTGGAGCCCGCTGGCCAGCGGACTGCTGAGCGGCAAGTATCGGCCGGCTCAGGCCGGAACCGCGGGCCGGCTCGACGGATTTCGCAACTCGACGCATCCGGGGTTCCAAAAGTTCACGCAACGCAACTGGGCTATCGTGGCCGAACTCGAGAAGGTCGCATCCGAGATCGGCCGCAGCATGCCTCAGGTCGCGCTCAACTGGGTAGCGACGCAGCCGGGGATCGCGACCGTCATTCTCGGTGCGACGACGCTCAGCCAAATGCAGGACAATCTTGGCGCGCTGGATTTCGAGATTCCGAAAGCGCATCGCGACCGGCTGGAGAGGGTCAGCAGAACTCCAGCGCCGTTTCCCTATTCCTATTTCGGCTCGCAGATACAGGCGCGCGTCACCGGCGGCGCGACAACCGGCGACAAGCCCTCCAACTACGTGTCACCGGTGCTTATCGAAGGAGAGTCGGCCAGCGTGTCCACCAATTGATTGATGGGACAGGAAACCGGCGAATTTGCCGTTTGGGCGCCGCGTGACATCGCGGCGCCCTTCGTGTATCGGAACGCCATTGTTTCGAGGCGGCGCCTGCGCGAGGGTAGCCACCGAAATGCGCCACATGCAAATGAAGAGGCCCAGATGACGGTGAAGCCCCTCTACCGACGTGTCTTGTTGAAAGCGTCGGGCGAAGCGTTGATGGGCGAGCAGCATTTCGGCATCGACGTTTCAGTGGTGGATCGCATCGCCGGCGACATCGCCGAGGCGCGTGCATTGGGCATCGAGGTCGGTGTCGTCATCGGCGGCGGCAACATCTTTCGCGGCGTGGCCGTTGCCTCCAAGGGCGGCGACCGTGTCACCGGCGACCACATGGGCATGCTTGCCACGGTGATCAACTCGCTGGCGCTGCGCACGTCGTTGAACAAGATCGGCGTCGACGCCGTGGTGCTTTCGGCGATCGCCATGCCCGAACTTTGCGAGAGCTTTTCGCAGCGCCAGGCGACTGCCTACATGAACCAGGGCAAGGTGGTGATCTTCGCCGGCGGCACCGGTAATCCGTTCTTCACCACTGATTCGGCCGCCGCCCTCCGCGCGGCTGAAATCGGCGCCGACGCACTGTTCAAGGGTACTCAGGTCGACGGCGTCTACTCGGCGGACCCGAAGAAGGACCCGAATGCGACGCGTTTCGAGCGCATCAGCCATGGCGAAGTCATAAATCGCGGCCTTTCCATCATGGATACTGCAGCGATTGCACTTGCGCGCGAAAACAACATTCCGATAATCGTCTATTCGATCCACGAAAAAGGTGGTTTCGGCGATATTCTGAGGGGCGGCGGCCGCTGCACGGTCGTCGCGGACGATTGATCGGCGGCCTGGCCCGAAGGGAAACCGGTTTTCGAAGGTCCGATTCGAAGACGGCCCCGAAGCAGTGAGCCCGCATTAGACGGGTCGAGGAGATAAAGATGAGTGGTGAGTACGACGATCTCAAGCGGCGCATGGATGGGGCCATCGCCGCGTTCAAGCATGATCTGGCTTCGCTGCGGACCGGTCGCGCCTCCAGCAATCTGCTCGATGCGATCCAGGTGCAGGCCTATGGCACCACCATGCCGATCAACCAGGTCGCCAACGTCTCGGTGCCGGAGCCGCGCATGATCTCGGTATCGGTATGGGACAAGTCGATGGTCGGCGCGGTCGACCGCGCGATCCGCGAATCCAATCTGGGTTTCAACCCGATCGTGGACGGCACCAACCTCAGGATTCCGCTTCCCGAACTCAACGAACAGCGACGCAAGGAACTGGTCAAGATCTCGCACACCTACGCCGAGAACGCCCGGGTCGCCGCGCGCCATGTGCGCCGCGACGGCATGGACTTCCTGAAGAAGGCGGAGAAGGACGGCGACATCAGCGAGGACGATCAGCGCAAGCGCTCGGACCAGGTTCAGAAACTTACCGACGAGACGATCAGCACCATCGACCACCTGCTTTCCGATAAGGAAGCTGAAATCATGCAGGTTTAGGGTCTTGGCCTCCGGCTGACCCGAAAGCGAGAACATGGCAACGCCCGCGCATGTCGCGATCATCATGGACGGAAACGGACGCTGGGCCAAGGCGCGCGGCTTGCCTCGTCTTGCGGGCCATCGTGCCGGCGTCGAGGCGCTGCGCAAGACGGTGCGCGCAGCACCCGGGCTCGGCATCTCCTACCTGACCGTCTACGCTTTCTCGTCGGAGAACTGGTCGCGGCCGAAATCCGAGGTCAGCGACCTGATGGGCCTTCTGAAAATGTTCATCCGCCGTGACCTTGCCGAACTGCACCAGAGCGGTGTGCGGGTTAGAATCATCGGCGACCGGGCAGGGCTGCAGCCCGATATCAGGGGACTGCTCGACGAGGCCGAAACGCTGACGGCCGCAAACGAATCGCTGACGCTGGTGATCGCCTTCAACTATGGCGGACGCGACGAGATCGTTCGCACGGCGCAAAAGCTCGCTTTGGCCGTGGCGCGTGGCGAACTCGACGCCGAGGCGATATCTGCCGAAAGCTTTGCCGTTGCGCTTGATACGCAAGGCATTCCCGACCCGGAACTGGTCATTCGCACCAGCGGCGAGCTTCGGCTGTCGAATTTCCTCCTGTGGCAGGCCGCCTATAGCGAGCTCGTCTTCCTGCCTTGCTACTGGCCCGACTTCAGCCGCGAGCACCTTGCCGAGGCCTTGCGTGAGTTTGCTGGCCGCGAACGCCGGTTCGGTGGACTTGGAGGCCAGGACGTCGCTTCGCGACCGGCCGCGGGATGAGCAATCTCCAGCTGCGTGTCGTTTCGGCGATCGTGCTCGCCATCATCACTCTCGGTCTGACCTGGATCGGCGGTCTGCCGTTCCGGCTGCTGTGCGCCGTGATATCGGCGGCGATCTTCTATGAATGGACCCGCATGTCGCGCCCGACCGGGGTCACGGGCCTGGGTTTCCTGCCGGAAGCATTGCTGGTCGTCTTCGTTGGCGCCTTGATCGGCGGCCTGGCCGCCTCCTGGCTGCTACCGCTTGTGGCGGCCATTGTTGCCGCAACGGCGATAGCCGCCTCGCTTCGCAAGACCGGACAATGGGATGCGAGCGGCCTCGCCTATGCCGCGGTTTCAGGCCTGTCGCTCGCCTTGCTGCGCGATGGCGATCGTTCGGGCCTCATTGCCATCCTGTTCCTGTTTGCGGTCGTCTGGGCCACCGATATCCTTGCCTATTTCGTTGGCCGTGCCGTTGGGGGGCCGAAACTGGCGCCCTCTATCTCGCCCGGCAAGACGCGCAGCGGCGCGCTCGGCGGTGCGCTCGGCGGCGTCGTCGCCGGGCTGGTCCTCGCCGTAGCTGCCGGTGTCGGCAATCTGGCATTGCTCGGCCTGGTGGCGCTCGTGCTGTCGATTGTCTCGCAGGCAGGCGACCTGTTTGAATCCTGGGTCAAGCGCCGCCATGGCCGCAAGGACTCAGGCGCGCTCATCCCGGGCCATGGCGGCGTCATGGATCGTGTCGATGGGCTTGTCGCAGCCGCATTCGCCCTATACGTCATCGGCTGGATTTCGGCGAACGCCGATCATCCGGCGCAGGGTCTGTTTCCCGTTTGAGTGGTGTCATTTCAGGTCCTTTGCGCGATGCGCCTTGGATTCGCCCGGATTGGTGTCACAGTCACGGCGCAGTCTGCGCCGTGGAAGAATTTGAGGGTTTGTCTTGAACGAGATTCTTCACGCGCTTTTCAGCACACAAGGCTTTGTCCTCGGCACGCTGGTGCCATTCCTCTTCGTGCTGACCGTGGTCGTGTTCGTCCACGAAATGGGCCATTACCTTGTCGGGCGCTGGTGCGGCATCGGCGTCAGGGCCTTCTCGATCGGCTTCGGCCCGGAACTCTTCGGCTTCAACGACAGCCACGGCACGCGCTGGAAACTGTGTGCGATACCGCTTGGCGGCTATGTCAAATTCGTCGGCGACATGAACGCCACATCGAGCCAGCCGACGTCGGAAGAAATTGAAACGCTGACCGCGGAAGAGCGCAAGGTCGCCTTCCACACGCAGCCGATCTGGAAGCGCGCGGCAACGGTGGTGGCCGGACCGCTGTTCAATTTCCTGCTGACGATCGTCGTCTTTTCCGTGCTGTTCACCGCCTATGGCCGCTATGTCGCCGAGCCGATGGTGGCCGAGGTGACCGCCGACAGCCCGGCGGCGAAGGCCGGCATCCTTCCCGGCGACCGATTCGTCAGCGTCGACGGCAACAAGGTCGAAACCTTTGGCGACGTTCAACGCCTGGTCTCGGGCCGTGCGGACGACGCAATCACTTTCGTCATGCTGCGCGACGGCCGGGAGGTCACTGTGACCGCGGCACCGCGGCTGATGGAACAGGAAGACGCGCTCGGCAACAAGGTCAAGGTCGCTGTAATCGGTGTCGTCAACAACAAGGAACTCGGCCAGCCACGGCTCATCACCTACACGCCTGTTGGAGCTGTCGCGGCAGCGGTCGAGGAAACCGGTCACGTCATCCAGCGCACCGGCCAGTTCCTGCAGCGCTTTGTTGTCGGGCGCGAAGACAAATGTCAGCTGGGCGGCCCGGTGAAGATCGCCGACATGGCGGGCAGGGCTGCGAAACTGGGATTCGAATGGCTCGTGCAGCTGGTTGCACTGCTATCCGTTGGCATCGGAATTCTGAACCTTTTGCCGATTCCCCCCCTCGACGGCGGTCACCTCTTGTTCTACGGGGTGGAGGCTGTCATTCGCCGTCCGGTGTCGGAACGGATGATGGAAATGGCCTATCGGGCCGGGTTGCTTCTGGTGCTGTGCTTCATGGGGTTCGTTTTTTGGAACGATCTGTTTGGGTGCTGAAATCATGAAGAAATTTGGCTTCTGCATGGACGATGTTGAGACGCCGTTTACCATGCAAGGGGATATGAGTGACGCGAAAGCCACGCCGCAGGGTTAAGTAAATACAAATTAACCAGAAGCCTTGCGTGTAGGGAAAATCCGGTTAATACGGTAGGGGAAATTACCGCACGTCCGGTTTTCTCGCCGTGGGGACTACGAGAAAAGGTTATTAAGCCCGATGAAGGCAGCATCCAAGTTTCTAAGCGCCGCGTCCGCGGTGACCCTGTCCGCGGCCATGGTCGTGCCAGGCGCGCTCGCAGTGCAGTTCGTTGCCACATCGGCGGCTGAAGCCGCTGTCGTCAGCAGAGTCGAAGTAAGCGGCAACCAGCGTATCGACGCTGAGACCATCCGCAATTACATCACCATCAAGCCTGGCAAGGCTTTCTCCAGTTCCGATATCGACGGTGCGGTCAAGGCACTGTTTGGCACCGGCCTGTTTTCGGACGTGCAGATCAACCAGGTCGGCTCGACGCTGGTGGTCAAGGTTGCCGAGTATCAGGTTGTCAACCAGGTGCTGTTCCAGAACAACAAGAAACTCAAGGACAATGCGCTCGCGGCGGCGGTGCAGCTGAAGCCGCGCGGAACGTTCTCGCAGGCGACGCTCGATGCCGACGTGGAGTCGGTCAAGGCTGCCTACAAGCGCATTGGTCGCGACGACGTGACCGTGACCACGCAGGTCATGCAGCTTGGCGACAATCGCGTGAATGTGGTCTTCAACATTGCCGAAGGCGATCGCACGCAGATCGCGGCGATCAATTTCGTCGGCAACAGCGCCTATTCCAGCCGCCGCCTGTCGGATATCATCAACACCAAGCGTTCGTCCTGGGTTTCCTTCATCCTGCGCGACGACGTCTACGACGACGACAAGCTGCGCGCGGACCAGGAGCTGCTGCGCCGCTTCTACTACAATCACGGCTATGCCGACTTCCAGGTCGTGTCCGCTGTCGGCGAGCTTGACAGCGCGACAAACAAGTACACGGTCACCATCACCGTCCAGGAAGGCGACCGCTACACGTTCGGCGATGTCAGCGTCGAGAGCACGATCCCTGAAGTCGACGGCAAGTCGCTGGAATCGGTGATCGAGACCCACAAGGGTGACGTCTACAACGCCAAGAACGTCGAGGATTCCATCATCGCGCTGACCGAGAAGGTGGCCGGTTCCGGCTATGCCTTCGCGCAGGTCACGCCGCGCGGCGACCGCAATTTCGAGAACCACACCATTTCGGTGGTCTATACGATCGACCAGGGCACCAAGGCCTATATCGAGCGCATCGAGATCCGCGGCAACGATCGCACGCGCGACTATGTCATTCGCCGCGAGTTCGACGTCAGCGAAGGCGACGCCTTCAACCAGGTGCTCATCCAGCGCGCGAAAAAGCGCCTGGAAAACTTGAATTACTTTGAGAAAGTCGACATCTCGACTGTGCCGGGTTCGCAGCCCGACCAGGTCGTTCTGGTGGTCGACGTGGTTGAGAAGTCGACCGGCGAGTTCTCGGTGGGTGCTGGTTATTCGACCGGTGGCGACACGGCCGGTCCGTCGGTCGAAGGATCGGTGACCGAGCGCAACTTCCTCGGCCGCGGCCAGTTCATCAAGGTGTCTGCGGGCGGCGGCAAGAATTCGCGCGACTACAGCCTGTCCTTCACCGAGCCTTATTTCCTCGGACGGCGCATCGCCGCCGGTTTCGACATCTTCAAGCAAACCCGGAACTACGATCATTACGACAGTGACACCACGGGTGCGACCGTGCGTTTCGGCCTGCCGATCACCGACAGCATCACGACGCAGCTAGCTTACAACATCTCGCAAGAGAAATATAAGCTGGATGATGATTGCGTGACCGGTGGCATTTATGATCCCCTTAAGTGCAATGTTTCCGACGCTATCCTGGATGGCATAGAGCAGAGCCCATGGATCAAGTCTTCGGTTAGCCTGGGATTGGTCTACAACACCATCGACGACATGAAGAACCCGCACGAGGGTATCTACGCCACCACGACGGTGGAAGTTGCGGGTCTCGGTGGCGATGCAAAGTTCGTGAAGGTCACGGGGCGAGGCAGCATCTACCAGACGCTGTCGGAGCAGTATGATCTGGTCGGACTTATTTCGGGCGGCGCCGGTCATGTCGAAGGCTACGGCGGCGACGGCGATCTGCGCGTGTTCGATCACTTCCAGAGCAGCGACCGCATGATCCGCGGCTTCGCCTACGGCGGCATCGGTCCGGTCGACAACGACGGCGCTGGCGACCATCTGGGCGGCACGACCTATTTTAACGCCTCGGCGGAAGCCCAGTTCCCGCTTCCGGTCGTTCCAGAGAGCTTCGGCCTGCGTGGCGCGGTCTTCGCGGATGCGGCCACGCTCTACGGCAGCAAGGTTGCCAACGACTTGGTCGACCAGTCGACTGTGGGCATGAAGCTGCGCGCTTCGGTCGGTGTTGGCTTGATGTGGGCGTCGCCGTTCGGTCCGATCCGTATCGACTACGCGATCCCGGTCAAGAAGGAAGCGTCTGACGACGTGCAGGAATTCAACTTCGGCATATCGACCCGCTTCTGATCGGCGGCCAACGATGCTCCCGGGTCTTCAGGGTCCGGGAGAAATGTTCCGACCTAGCTGGATATAGCTTCTGGAATGACCGATCCGGTGTTCTTCGCGCCATCACGCCGGTATACGGCGGGCGAAGTCGCGAATCTGACCGGCTCGGTGCTTGTCGATTCCGGCCACTCCAATATTTCGATCGAAGCACTCGCGCCGGCCAGCGAGGGCGGCGAGAATGCGCTCGTCTTTGTCGACGGCAAGCGTAATTCCGCGCTGATGCCGTCGCTGCGGGCTGCCGCGGTCCTGTGCCCGGCGGAATTTGCCGGCAAGGCGCCGGCAAGCGTTGCCGTTCTCATTCATCCGCGCCCGCAACAGGCCTTTGCGCTGATCGGGCGTCTGCTGTTTCCGAGGGCGGCGACACCAGGGCCGATGACCAGTGAAACCGGCGTCTCGCCGCACGCTCATGTCGATGCGACCGCGCATGTCGAAGCCGGTGCCGTCATCGAGGCCGGCGCGGTTATCGGGCCAGGCGCTTCGATCGGCAGCGGTACTGTCATCGCCCCGAATGCGGTCATCGGACAATCCTGCCAGATCGGCCGCGACGGCTATGTCGGTCCGGGCGCCAGCATCCAGTATGCCTTGATCGGCAATCGCGTCATCATTCATGGCGGCGCCAGGATAGGCCAGGATGGTTTTGGGTTCGTCGGCGGGGCCAAGGGTCCCGAACGCGTGCCGCAGATCGGTCGTGTCGTTATCCAGGACGACGTCGAGATCGGCTCCAACACCACCGTCGATCGCGGCGCCATGTCCGATACGATCATCGGCCAAGGCACCAAGATCGACAATCTCGTGCAGATCGCCCATAACGTCCGCATCGGCCGCAATTGCATAATAGCCGGGCTTTCGGGTATTTCGGGTTCTGTGGTCGTGGGTGACAATGTCACCATGGGCGGCGGCGTGGGGCTTGCGGATCACCTGACGATAGGGACAGGGGCCAAGCTTGCCGCCAGAAGTGGATTTATGAGCAATGTCCCTGCAGGCGAGATCTGGGGCGGCTATCCTGCACAGCCGATGGCGGAAGCCATGCGGGAGATAGCCATGCTGCGCAAGCTCGCCAGGACCCGCAAACAGGGCGAGGGAGGCAATGGCTGACATGATCGCGTCGACGACGCTGGAAGCGGTCGACATCATGGGGCTGATGAAGCTCCTGCCGCACCGCTATCCGTTCCTGATGATCGATCGTATCGTCGACATCGATGGTGACGAATCCGCCATCGGCATCAAGAACGTGACCATAAACGAGCCGCATTTTCAGGGCCATTTCCCTGAGCAGCCGGTCATGCCGGGTGTGCTCATCGTTGAGGCGATGGCGCAGACGGCCGGCGCCATCTGTATCCGCAGCCTGGGTACCGAAAAGCCGTCGCTGGTCTATTTCCTGACCATCGACAACGCCAAATTCCGCAAACCGGTCGTTCCCGGCGACCAGTTGAAGATCTATGTCAAGAAAATCAAGAAACGCGGCAACCTGCTCAAATTCGCTTGTGAAGCCATGGTCGACGGCGCCAAGGCGGCCGAGGCCGAGATTTCAGCCATGATGGTCACCAGCGACTGACGATCGAGTGCTTATGAAAATCAAGACATCCATCCATGCTTCTTCCATTGTCGAGGAAGGCGCCAAAATCGGCCAAGGTGTGCGCATCGGGCCGTTCTGCCATGTCGGCGCCGATGTGGTGATCGGCGACGACGTCGAACTGGTCAGTCATGTCTCGGTGATGGGCGCGACGTCGATCGGCGCCTCGACCAAGGTCTACCCGATGGCGACATTGGGCGCGCCGCCGCAGAACACAAAGCACAAGGGCGGCCGAACCACCCTGGTCATCGGCAGGAACTGCACGATCCGCGAAGGCGTGACGATGCATCTCGGCACCGATTCCAGCCGCGGTGAGACGACGGTCGGCGACAACGGCAATTTCCTCGCCTACGCCCATATCGCCCATGATTGCGTCGTCGGCAACAATGCGACGTTCGCCAATGGCGCAACGCTGGGCGGCCACTGCGAGGTCGGTAACAACGTCTATATCGGCGGCCTGACCGCAGTGCATCAGTTTGTCCGCATCGGCGACAACGCCTTTCTGGGCGGCTGCTCCGCGATCGTCGGCGATGTCATCCCCTTCGCCATAGCGGTCGGCAACCGCGCCAGCCTACGCGGCCTCAACATCATCGGCCTCAAGCGCTCCGGCCTGCCAAGGTCCGAAATCCTTGTGCTGCGCAAGGCTTACAGGATGATCTTCGATCGTTCCCGCACCGTTGGCGAGAACATCGAGTTCGCCAAGGCGGAGTTCGCGTCGTCGCCGACCGCCATGAAGATCATCGATTTCATCACCAGTCGCGGCAAGCGGCACTATGCTGTGCCGTCGCTCAAGGGCGGCGATGGCGACGATGTCGATGACGAAGACTGATACAGCGGCAGCGCGTCTTGATCTTCCGCCGGGCTCCAGGGTCGGCATCATTGCCGGCGGCGGCAGTCTGCCGGTCGAAGTCGCGGCCGGTTCGGCTGAACAAGGCTATCCGCCCTTCGTCATCCTGATGGAAGGCGAGGTCGACCGCATCGCGGAGCTCTCCCGATACGATCATGAAAGCCTCGCTCTGGAAGGTATAGGCTCGCTGGTCCCATTGCTACGCCGGCACCGGATCACCCATCTGGTGCTTGCAGGCGAGATCAAGCGCCGACCGCGATTGCTTGCGCTGCGCCCCAGTCTCAGCCTGCTCGCGGTAATTCCGCTGGTCGTCATGGCGCTCGCGCGCGGCGACGATGGCCTGCTGAAGGTCTTGGCGAGGGGCCTCGAAGCCCGTGGAATAAAAGTTGTCGGCGCCCATGAAGTCGTGCCGAGCCTTGTCGCCGCCGAAGGCGTCCTGACCAACGCCGCGCCACAAAAGTCGGACTGGCGTGACATCGAGGCAGGCCTTGACGCAGCAAAGGCCATCGGGGCGCTGGACATCGGCCAGGCCGCGATCGCCATCGGTGGCCGGACCATTGCGCTGGAAGGCATCGAAGGAACAGCCGGATTGCTTGAGCGGGCAAAGCTTTTGCGCGGCCACGGCCGTATTGCGGGCAAGACCCGCGGCGTCCTGGTCAAGTGCGCCAAGCCTGGCCAGGAACTGCGAGCGGATCTTCCGTCCATCGGCCTGCAGACGGTCGAAGCAGCGCATGCAGCCGAGCTTGCCGGGATTGCCGTCGAGGCGGGACGTTCGCTGGTTCTCGAAGGTCCTGAAACCATCGCGCGCGCCAACGCACTCGGCCTGTTCGTCATTGGCCTGCCTGCCACGACGGAGCCGCACAGTGGCTGACAGGGCATTGAAGATCGCGATTGTTGCCGGCGAGGAGTCCGGCGACCTGCTCGGCGCCGACATAGTACGCTCGCTCAGGCAGGCGGCCGGGCGCGAGGTGCAACTCGTCGGCCTCGGCGGCCGTCATTTGCAGACGCTGGGACTGGTCTCGCCATTCGATGCCGGTGAGATCGCCCTCATGGGGTTCAGTGCCGTCCTGCGCGACCTTCCGCGCCTGATGCGGCGGATCAGCCAACTGGCCAAGACCGTTGCCGACGAAAAGCCGGATTGCCTCGTCACCATCGACAGTCCGGACTTTTCGTTGCGCGTCGCCAAAAAGGTGCGTGCGGCCAACCCGTCGATTCCGATCATCCACTATGTCTGCCCGAGCGTGTGGGCGTGGCGGCCGGGCAGGGCGGTCGCGATGAAGCCCTATGTCGACCACATCCTGTGCATCCTGCCTTTCGAGGTTAAGGAGTTGGAGCGGCTCGGCGGGCCATCGGGCACCTATGTTGGGCATCGCCTGACGCACGATGCGGGCTTGCTCGCTGCAGCCAAGGCGCAGGAGCTGCCGCGCGACCTTTCTCCTGATCGGGTCAAAACCCTGCTCGTCCTGCCCGGTTCGCGGCGTGGCGAGGTACGGCGGCTGCTCGACCCGTTCGGCGAGACGGTGTCGATCCTGCGCGCGCGCGGCCACCGCTTGCGGCTGCTGCTGCCGACCGTCCCGCATGTCGCCGACCTCGTCAAATCTTCCGTCAACCGCTGGGATGAAAAGCCTGAGATCATCGTCGATCCCCAGCGCAAATGGCAGGCTTTCGGCAAGGCCGATGCGGCGCTGATCGCGTCCGGGACGGTATCGCTGGAACTGGCGCTGGCCGGCGTGCCGATGATTTCCTGCTACAGGCTCGACCCGGTCGCGCGCATCTTGGCGCCGTACCTCGTTTCCGTCTGGTCGGCGCTGCTGCCCAATCTGATATCGGACCGAGCGCTTATTCCCGAATTCTACGACGGCTATATCAAGCCGAACAATCTTGCCCGGCAATTGGAGGCACTGTTCGCCGACAGCGGCATGCGTGCCTGGCAGAAGGATGGATTTGCAGAGATCAGGCGGCGCATGGCTACGGGTAGACCGTCCGGCGAGATCGCCGCGCAGGTGGTGATGCGGTATGTCAAGAGAGTGAGTAGTCAGTAATCAGCAGAAATGGCCGACTTCACTACTCACTACTCACTACTCACTATTTCCTAATTCACCGCTTGGCGATCGGCACGTAATCCCGCTCCGGTGCACCGGTATAGAGCTGGCGCGGGCGGCCAATCTTCTGGCGCGGATCCTCGATCATCTCTTTCCACTGGGCGATCCAGCCGACGGTGCGGGCGACCGCGAACAGCACGGTGAACATGGTGGTGGGGAAGCCCAGCGCCTTCAGCGTGATGCCGGAATAGAAGTCGACATTCGGGTAGAGCTTCTTCTCGATGAAATAGGAATCGGTCAGCGCGATCTTTTCCAGCTCCATGGCGATGTCGAGCAGCGGATCGTCCTTGATGCCGAGCTCGCCCAGAACCTCATGTGCCGTCTTCTGCATGATCTTGGCGCGCGGATCGTAGTTCTTGTAGACGCGGTGGCCGAAGCCCATCAAGCGGAACGGGTCGTCCTTGTCCTTGGCGCGGGCGATGAATTCCGGGATGTGATCGACATGGCCGATCTCGCCAAGCATGTTGAGCGCCGCTTCATTGGCGCCGCCATGCGCGGGTCCCCACAGGCAGGCTATGCCGGCGGCGATGCACGCAAACGGGTTGGCGCCCGACGAGCCGGCGAGGCGAACGGTCGAGGTCGAGGCATTTTGCTCGTGGTCGGCGTGCAGGATGAAGATGCGTTCCATGGCGCGCGCCAGCACCGGATTGATCTTGTATTCCTCGCAAGGCACGGCAAAGCACATATGCAGGAAGTTGGCGGCAAAGTTCAGCTCGTTCTTCGGGTAAATGAAGGGCTGGCCGATGTGGTATTTGTAGGCCATCGCCGCGATCGTCGGCATCTTGGCGATCAGCCGCATGGAGGCAACCATGCGCTGGTAGGGGTCGGAAATGTCGGTGGAGTCGTGATAAAAGGCCGACAGCGCGCCGACCACGCCGCACATCACCGCCATCGGATGCGCGTCGCGGCGGAAGCCGGTGAAAAAGCGCGACATCTGCTCATGCACCATGGTGTGGCGCGTCACGCGGTAATCGAAATCGTCCTTCTGCGCCTTGGTCGGCAATTCACCGTAGAGCAGGAGATAGCAGACCTCGAGGAAGTCGCCATGTTCGGCCAACTGGTCGATCGGATAGCCGCGGTGCAACAGGATGCCGGCGTCGCCGTCGATGAAGGTGATTTCGGACTCGCAGCTTGCCGTCGAGGTGAAGCCGGGATCGTAGGTGAAAGCGCCGGTGGTTGAGTAGAGCGAGGCGATGTCGATCACATCAGGCCCGACCGAACCGCTTCGCACCTTGAATTCATGGGTCTTGCCGGCGAATTCAAGCGTTGCGGTGGCCTCTTGGGTCTTGCCCAAATCCAGTTTTTTCGCAGCTTCGGTCATTGCAAACTCCTTCTTGTTTCCTCATGCCGGCAAAGGCAAATTTCGCAGAGCGACACGTCGAAAATCACCGCAATGCGCGTATTCGCCACCGCATTTCAGGAGGTGCGTGCCAGATTGGGCCAAGGCCTAATGTTGCACTGCGAAACCCGCCTTTCAATGCCAATCTTCTTGGGCCAGTTTGCTCCTAATCGATTTGATCTGAGATGCGCGCCAGGCTTTCCTCGCGGCCGAGCACGGCGAGCACATCGAACACGCCCGGCGAGGTGCTTTTGCCGGTCAAAGCGGCGCGCAAAGGCTGGGCCACCGCGCCGAGCTTGTGGCTGCCGGCCGCCGCCACCTCGCGGATCGCCGCCTCCGCCGAGGCGGCTGTCCAGTCATCCGCAAGCCCGTTCAAAGCTTCGTGAGCACTGCGCAGGATCTTGCGGGCGTCATCGGTGAGCAGAAGGGCCGCCTTGTCGTCGATCGGCAGCGGTCGCGTGGCAAACAGGAAGGCCGCGCCGTCGACGAGCTCCACCAGCGTCTTGGCGCGCTCCTTCAGGCCCGGAAGCGCTGCCAGCAACTGCGCCTTGGTGCTGTCGTTCAGGCGTGCGGCGATCGCCGGGCCACCTTCGAGGTAGGGCAGGGTGGCGATGAAGATGTCGAACAGTTCGGCATCGCTCATGCGGCGCATATGCGCGCCGTTGATTGCCTCCAGCTTGGCGAAGTCGAAGCGCGCCGCGCCCTTGTTGACGTCGCCGATGTCGAACCAGGAAATCATGTCCTTGATCGACATGATCTCGTCGTCGCCATGGCTCCAGCCGAGACGCGCCAGGTAGTTGAGCAGCGCCTCCGGCAGGTAGCCCATGGCGCGATAAGCCTCGACGCCAAGCGCGCCGTGCCGCTTCGATAGCTTGGCGCCATCGGCGCCGTGGATCAGCGGGATATGCGACATGGACGGCACGTCCCAGCCCATGGCGTTGTAGATGACGGTCTGGCGGGCGGCGTTGGTCAGATGGTCGTCGCCGCGGATGATGTGGGTGACGGCCATGTCATGATCGTCGACGACGACGGCATGCATGTAAGTGGGATTGCCGTCGGAACGCAGGATGATGAAGTCATCGAGATCCTTGTTAGGAAAGCGCACGTCGCCCTGGACCCGGTCATGGACGACGGTCTCGCCTTCGGTCGGCGCCTTGATGCGGATGGCGCCCTTGGCGCCTGCGGGTGCTTCTGAGGGGGCGCGGTCGCGCCAGCGGCCATCGTAGCGGGGTGGCAGCCCCTTGGCTCTGGCGGCCTCGCGCATGGCCTCCAGTTCGGCTGGCGTGGCGTAGCAATAATAGGCCTTGCCGATGCGCACGAGCTCCTCGGCCACCTCGCGGTGGCGGGGCGCACGCTCGAACTGCGACACCGGCTCGCCGTCCCAGCTCAGGCCAAGCCAGGAAAGCCCGTCGAGGATGGCAGCCGTCGCGGCTTCATTGGAGCGTTCGCGATCGGTGTCCTCGATGCGCAGCAGCATCGTGCCACCGGTGTGCTTTGCATACAGCCAGTTGAACAGCGCCGTGCGCGCGCCGCCTATGTGCAAATAGCCGGTGGGCGAAGGGGCAAAACGGGTGACGACCTTGTCGGACATGGAACTCTCGGAAACCATCTGAAGCGGGGTGCGGTCGCGCGGACTTTCGCGCTTTGCGCGTTCATGTAGCATAGGGTGTCGAGGGCGCAAGGGGCAGACCCGATGGCTGAACGAGGCTGGGGCTCGGATCAGGGCGAGGACGCTGCCATTGGCGTCAGCGAACGATCCCTGTTTGCGCCGCTGCCAGCCTCATTGCCGCCGCCGTCGCCCCTCGTGCCGGATCCCGGCAAGGTGCCCTTGCAAACGGGTGTCGCCGCCTCCGTTCCTGTTGCCGGAACCGGCAGGATCGTGCGCGTGCGCCGGCAGATCGGCCTGATATCACTGCCTCGCCTGCGCCACAGCGTGAACACGGCGGCGAGCCTGGAACTCGACCGGGGCGTGGCCTTCCTGCTGGTGCCGGTCTGCCTTGCGATCGGAGCGATCGGCTATTTTTCGCTGACGGCTGAACCCGACTTTGCGAGACCTGTCGCGGTTGTCATCCTGACGGGGATCTGTGCGCTGGTCTCGCGCTCATGGCCAAAGACCCATCTGTGTTTCATGGCGGCACTTTTGTGCGCCCTAGGACTGCTTGCTGCCAAGGTCGAGACGTGGCGTGCGGGCACACAAATGTTGGGCTCGGAAATCTCGACGCAGGTGACCGGCCGCGTCGTCTCGCTCGACCGGATGGAAACTGGCCGTATCCGGCTGACCATCGACGTAACATCGACCGCAAGACCGAAACTGCGCTATGCGCCGGAACGGGTGCGGCTTTCGGCACGCAAGATCCCGGCTGACGTGACCGCAGGCTCTCTCATCACCGGATATGCCAAGCTTTTGCCGCCGACCGGGCCGGTGCGGCCGGACAGCTATGATTTCTCCTTCGACAGCTATTTTGCCGGCATTGGCGGCAGCGGGTTCTTTCTCGGCAATCCCAAGCTTGTCGTCACCGATGATGGCGACATGCCGCTGTCGGCCCGAATTTCCTCCAGCGTGGAAAATGCCCGTGAAGGCATTGCCGACCATATCAGGGCGAGCGTCGGCGGCGCCGAAGGCGAGATCGCCGCGGCGCTGATCGTCGGCGTGCGCGCCGGCATTCCCGACGACATCAATGAGGCGATGCGACGTACCGGCATCTACCACATCATCTCCATTTCGGGACTGCACATGGCTCTGGTCGCCGGCACCATCATGGGGTTGCTGCGCGGCGCCTTCGCCTTGTTTCCCGATTTTTCCGCGCGTCGCCCGGTCAAGAAGTATGCCGCTGCCGCCGCACTGTTCTCGATCGCAGCCTACCTCGTCATCTCAGGTATCGTCGTCGCCGCCGAACGCAGCTTCATCATGCTGGCAGTGATGCTGATTGCAGTTCTGTTCGATCGAGCAGCACTCACCATGCGCAATCTGGCGATCTCGGCGATCGCCGTCATCGTGGTGTCGCCGCATGAGGTGGTCGGCCCGAGTTTTCAAATGTCTTTCGCCGCGACCGCGGCTCTGGTCGGCGCTTATGCCGGCTGGGCGGATCACCGCGCGGGAAAAGCAAGAACGCCGCCGCCGAAGCGATCCTTGCCCGGGTTCCTGACACGAAAATTCCTGCTGGCGGCAATTGGTCTGGCCATGACCTCGATCATCGCCGGCAGCGCCACGACGCTGTTTGCCATCTGGCATTTTCAGCGTGTGTCGCCGCTCAGCCTGTTCGCCAATCTCGCGGTTATGCCGATCGTCACCGTCGTCATGTTCCTGGCCGTCGCCAGCGCGCTGCTGATGCCTTTCGGATTGGATTGGCCAGCTCTCTACCTGATGGGCAAGGGCCTGACGATGATGATCGCCATATCGGGCTGGATCTCCGAGCGTTCGCCTGTCGATGGGGTCGGGCTGATTTCGCAACAGTCGGTCCTGCTGGTGGCCATTGCCCTGGTCATCGCGACGATGGCGACGACATGGCTGCGGCTCGCGGCTCTGCCATTCGCGTTGGCAGGCTTGCTGACCGTCTCGGATACGCGCACGCCCGATGTGCTGATCTCGGAAGACGCCCGGCTGGTGGCGTTGCCGATCGGTGGCGGTGAGCTTGCCGTCAGCCGGCAACGGCCGAACGAATTCACCGTCGACAACTGGAAACGCGCGCTGACATCGGAAACCATCGTCGTTCCGGAAGTGTTCGACAACAGCGATGGGCAATTCGACGTCGCGGATGCCGTTGAGCTACCGCCGGGATCGCCGTTCTATTGCTCCTCAGGCGTTTGCGTGGCCAGGCACATGTCCGGTGCGATCATTGCCTATGTCGAGGACCGCAAGGACACCTGGAAAGCCTGCGGCTTCGCCGAGCTGATCGTCGTCAACGATGCCACCGCCTATGACGCCTGTCACAACCCGCTGGTTCTCGTCATCACCAAGCGGCAACTGGCTCGCAAAGGCAGTGCCGCGGTCTTCTTCGATCGCCAATCGGCGACCACGCCGGCGACGATCAGCTTCGCGGTGGACAGCCCATATCGGCCCTGGCACACGCAACGCAAATACTCTCGCGAGGCGAGGGGGCTGGCCCCCTTCAAGAAACCCGAGAAGCCAGTGGTCAACCCACAGCCGTCTCAGTAGCGACGGATCAGGCCGACGAGCTTGCCTTGCACCTTGACCCTGTCCGGCCCGAAAATCCGTGTCTCATAGGCTGGATTGGCGGCTTCGAGAGCAATGGAGGCGCCCTTGCGGCGGAACCGCTTCAGCGTCGCTTCCTCTTCATCGACCAGCGCCACGATGATCTCGCCGGGGCTGGCCGTGTCGGCGTTACGGATGATAACGGTGTCGCCGTCGAAGATGCCGGCCTCGATCATCGAATCGCCCTTGACCTCCAGCGCATAGTGCGCGCCGCCCATGATCATGTCCGGCGGCACCGAAATCGAATGCGTCTGATGCTGGATGGCATCGATCGGCACGCCGGCGGCGATGCGACCCATGACCGGGATCGAAACGGCAGAGACCGCATCGTCGTCATTGCCGGGCGAAGGCATCCGCGAAGGCGCCGGCTTGATCTGCCGGCCAAGAGCACCACCCTGACCAAGACTGCCCTGGATGACGCTTGGCGAAAACTTCTTTGCCGCATTGAGGCCTGGCGCGATGGAGTCCGGCAGCCGCAGCACTTCCAGCGCGCGGGCCCGATTGGGCAGCCGGCGGATAAAGCCGCGCTCCTCAAGGGCCGTGATCAGCCGATGAATCCCGGATTTGGAGGCAAGGTCGAGCGCCTCCTTCATCTCGTCGAAGGATGGCGGAATGCCGCTCTCCTTCAGGCGTTCATGGATGAACATCAGCAGTTCATGTTGCTTGCGTGTCAGCATGGCGGCCCCCAGGTTCCCTGAAACCAGAATCGAAAAACAAACCCAGAACAAACACTATCTGTTCCAGTTGTGTTCTGCAACCGTTTAAAGTTTAATGAATTTGTTAAGGCTGCTGAAATTATTTGGCGCTTGCCAGCGGGTTACGATCGACGGGCGCCACCTTCGGCAATGCGCCTGCTCACATTGAAATTGTTATGGTTAATGACCTGTGGCTTATCCCCTACCAAAGCTTGGCATTATCTGTCGATCGACCTCGACAAGGGGCGATTGCAACCTTCGGGACGTTCGTTGGC
>NZ_RZQP01000091.1:0-22608 GCF_003998165.1 Mesorhizobium sp. M7A.F.Ca.US.007.01.2.1
GTGGGGCGCCTGCTCCCGCCGCTGTCGATGCCTGCTGCGTCAGGGATGCGGACGCCAAGGCAACCGGCGCATCGGGTTGCGGCTGCGCAACCGATGCCGAGCCGAGAAGAGCCGTATCGGCCGGCATCGATGCCTGACCGGTCCGTCCTGCGCAAGGCGATCTGGGCGCTTGGGCTGACCCAGATCATCGGCTACGGCACGCTCTATTACAGCTTCTCGATGCTGGCGCCGGCAATGGCACGCGAGTTCGGGCTCACGGAAGGCTGGGTATTCGCAGCCCTGTCGGCCTCGCTGTTTGCCGGCAGCCTGTTCGCGCCGACTGCCGGGCGGTGGGCCGACCGCTTCGGCGCCGGCCGCCTCATGACCGTCGGCTCGGTCGCGGCGGCTGTGGCGCTGGCGCTGTGCGCCGTCGCACCCGGCCGCGTGAGCTTCGTTCTGGGATTGCTGGCGATGGAACTGGCCTCCAGCTTCGTCCTCTACAGCGCTGCCTTCGTGTTGATCGTGCAGGTCGGGGTTCCCCGGCCGCAACGCAGCATCACCCATCTGACGCTGATCGCCGGGTTTGCCTCTACCCTGTTCTGGCCGCTGACCTCGGCGCTGCATGCGCATCTCACATGGCGCGAGGTCTACCTTTTGTTCGCCGCTCTCAATCTCGGCCTATGCCTGCCGATCCACGCCTGGCTGATGCGCCTGTCGCGTCGCCACGCAACGGTCACGCCGCATGAGCGCGGCTCCGCCCCCGATGAAGCGGGAATGCCGCTCGATGCGCGGCGCGGCCGGGCCGCATTCCTGCTGATGCTGGCGGGGTTCGCCACCGAAGGCTTCGTGCTGTCGGCGATCCTCATCCACATGGTGCCGCTGACGGCGGCCCTTGGGCTCGGCACCGCAGGCCTCTTCGTCTCGACCCTGTTCGGGCCGGCGCAGGTCGCCAGCCGGTTGATCAACATGCTGTTTGGCGGGCGGCTGCAGCAGACGCACCTTGCCGTCATTGCCGCGTCACTGCTCACGGCCGGGCTGTGTGCGCTGTTGCTGACCACGCCATGGCTGCCCGGCGCCTTCGTGTTCGTGTTCCTGTTCGGCCTCGGCTCCGGCCTCACCAGCATCGTCGGCGGCACCTTGCCGCTCGAACTCTTCGGCCGCGAAGGCTATGGCGCGCGGCTGGGATGGGCGAGCGCTGCCCGTCAGTTCACCTCGGCCTTTGCGCCGTTCGCGCTCGCCTTCATGATGGCGCGGACATCGGTCGCCAATTCCCTGTGGGTGCTGGTGGTCGTCGCCGCGAGCGGCGTCATCGCCTTCCTCGCCATCGCGCTGCTCAGGCGGCGCGGCGGCCCGGCAGCGTTTGCGATTGGCGGCAGCGCGGAAGAGGCGACCTGACCGCCCGCCTTTAGTGCCGCAGAATCTTGCTCAGGAAAGCGCGGCTGCGGTCGGTCTTGGGGTGTGAGAAGAACTCGTCGGGCGTGCCGCTTTCGACGATGGCGCCAGCGTCCATGAACACCACGCGCTGGGCGACCTTGCGGGCAAAGCCCATCTCGTGCGTCACCACCATCATGGTCATGCCTTCCTCGGCGACCGCGACCATGACGTCGAGCACTTCGGAAATCATCTCGGGATCGAGCGCCGAGGTCGGCTCGTCGAACAGCATGATTTTGGGCCGCATGCCGAGGCAACGCGCGATCGCCACGCGCTGCTGCTGGCCGCCGGAGAGCTGTGCTGGATAGGCATTGACCTTGTCGGCGAGGCCTACCTTGGCCAGCAATTCGCGGCCGGCCTTTTCGGCTTCGGCACGCGGGATCTTGCGGACATGGATGGGGGCGAGCGTGACGTTTTCGAGTGCCGTCTTATGCGGGTAGAGGTTGAACGACTGGAAGACGAAGCCGATCTCGGTGCGCAGCTGGGTCATGTTGGTGGCGGGGTCGCCCAGGCGCTGGCCGTCGACGACGAGATCGCCGTCCTTGATCGCCTCCAGGCCGTTGACGCAGCGGATCAGAGTGCTTTTGCCCGAGCCGCTCGGGCCGCAGACGACGACCACTTCGCGCGGTTCGACGCTGAGCGTGATGTCCTTGAGCACGTTGAGCGAGCCGAACCATTTGTTGACGCCGCGAAAGTCGATCATGCCGGTTTTGGCAAGGCCCGTTTTGGTCATGTTTTCTGGACCTTTGGGGTTGGAAGTCACAACTGCACCTCGGCATGCGCCGCGCCCATGCGCTGCTCCAGCCGGCGGGCCAGCATGATCAGCGGATAGCAGACGATGAAATAGCCGACGCCGACGAGGAAGAACACCAGCAGGCCGTTGGGCACACGCTGCACCACCAGCCAGCCGACGCGGGTGAGGTCGGTCAATCCGATGGCCGAGACGACAGAAGAATCCTTGATCAGCAGCACATACTGCCCGACCAATGGCGGCAGCACGATGCGCATCGCCTGCGGCAGCACCACCTGGCGCATGCGCTGCCAGCGCGACAGGCCGGACGCCAGTGCCGCCTCGACCTGGCCTGTCGGCACCGAGCGGATGCCGGCGACGACGATCTCGCAGATGAAGCAGGCAGCCAGATTGGTCAGCGCGATGATGCCGGCGGTGAAGGCATCGAGTTCGATGCCGAACTCAGGCAGGATGAAGAAGATCAGGAAGATCTGCACCAGGAACGGCGTGCCGCGGATCAGGTCGACCCAGGCCCCGATCAAACCCGAGATCAGACGGTTGCCGCCGGTCCGCAGGATGCCGAGGGCGAAGCCGAGCAGCGTGCCGAGCACCAGGCTGATCAGCGACAGCAACACGGTCATGCCGAGGCCGCGCAGGGCCAGTGGATAGGAGCCGGCGAGGCTTTGCAGTTGTTGCCAGATCATGTCCGCGCCCCCGCTGTGCCGAGCCAGCGGCTGGAGAGCCCAGCCAGTCCTTTCAGGCCGTAATAGAGCAGCAGATAGAAGGCGGCGATGGTGAGGAAGCCTTCCGCCGGCATGAAGCGGTCGGAGGCGAGCAATTGACCGGCGCGTGTCAGTTCCGAAACCGAGATCAGCGACAAAAGGGCGGAATCCTTGACCAGCACGATCGCCTGGCCGAGCAGCGGCGGGATCGTCACCTTGAAGGCTTGCGGCAGGACGACAAGGCGCATGCGCTGGACATAGGTCATGCCCGAAGCGACGCTGGCCTCGACCTGGCCGCGCGGGATCGACAGGATGCCGGCGCGAATGATTTCAGCGATATAGGCGCCGCTGTTCAGCGACAACGCGAGGATGCCGACGACGAGTTCCGGCAGAACGAAGCCGAGCCGGGGCAGGCCGAAATAAAGAAAATAGAGCTGCGCCAGCAAGGGCGTGGCACGCACCGCATCGATATAGGCCTTGGCCGGGGCGCGAAACAGCCAGCCGCGCTGCAGATTCATGGCGCACAGCACGATGCCGACGATGAGCGCGCCGACAAAGGACAGCGCCGACAGCCAAACGGTCGTGACCAGGCCCTGTCCGAACAACGGCAGGTATTCGACGATGGTGCGGAAACTGAAATTTTCGAGCATCGTTGGGTGAAATCCCCAGAGCGCAGGAAACGACAGATGAAACGAAATTCCGGGCGGCTTCGCGGCGTTTAAGATGCGCGCGAAACCGCCTGGATTTATCGCTGCTTAGTGATCCTTCTTCCAGGCGTCGGAATTGACCCAGTAGTCGAGGTTCTTCTGCAGGCGGCCGTCGATAGTGACCTGGTTGAGGAACAGGTTCATCCAGATCAACAGGTCCGGCTCATCATAGCGGGTGGCGAAGGCAAGCGGCTCCTTCGACAGAAGGTCCGGCATGATGGTGAAGGTGCCGGCCGGATAGGCGGTCGACTGGCCTTTGACCGCCGAGACGTCGTTGACGCCGCAGTCGGCCTGGCCGTTGTTGACGGCGTCAAGCAGCAGCGGACCGCCACCCTTGTAGCTCTTGATGTCGGCATCGGGGAAGGCTTTCTTGGCTTCCTTCTCGCCGGTGGCGCCGAGCAGCACGGCGATCTTGGTGCCCTTGGCTTTGCAGTCCTCGGTGGTCTTGAACTTGCTGTCGGCCTTGGTGAAGACGGTGCTGCCCGTGTACATGTAAGGCGTGGTGAAGGCGACCTTCATGCCGCGCGCCAGCGTCGGTGTCATGTCGGCAACCAGCAGGTCGGCCTTGCCCGACAGCAGCGCCGGGATCAAACCATCCCAGTCGAAGTCGAGGAAGGTGATTTTCACACCCATTTCCTTGGCCATCAGTTCGGCCAGTTCGACCGAACTGCCGGTGCGTTCGCCATTGGCGCCGACCAGCGAGAAGGGCGGTCCCTGGGTCTGCACGGCGACGCGCAATTCGCCGCGCTTGGTGATGTCGTCGAGCGTACCCGCACTGGCCGCAGCGGTGAGCCCGGCGAGCGCAAGCCCGGCGATGAAAAGTCTTCCGGCGATGAAAAGTCTGGCAATCTTCATTTCGGTATTCCTCCCTGTTGTCGTTAATGTGTGCCCGCGGTTCTCCTTGGGCCCCTTTTTGAGCGGCAGCGCCGTTGCCGGCGGCAGCCACCGTTCGAAAATCTTTCGCCTCAGTCCCGTGCCACCGTCTCGGAAACCGTGATGCCACGCCTGGCCAATTCATCGAAGAACCTGATGTCGGGCACATCCAGCAGCGGGTTCAAAAAGCCGGGTCTGGTGATCTCGCCCCTCGCCAGCATCTGCGCCACGATGCTGGCGGGATAGCCGACGCCGAGGCTCATGCCGAACAGGCCGGAAACGAGATCGCGTTCGATGATCAGGTCCGACGTCACCGTCTTGGCGCGGCCGCCTTCGAGGCCGGAAAAGACATTGCGCATCACGCAAAGATCCTTTTCGCCGGGGCCGTATTGCAATTGCGGGCCGAGCAGCCGGCCAAGGAATTCGCGCGGGCTGTTGGAGGTGCCGGGCACCTTGTCCTCAGAGAGGAAACCGAGTTCCTTCAACGGCGCCCAGAAGGCCGACCATCCCGGCCAGCGCAGTGTGTAGCGGCCGGAGCGGCGCAGCCCTTTTGCGGCGTCCAGCATCTCGACATAGTGCAGCGCGTCGCCATTGGGGAAGGCTTCGAGCCTGCCGAGGCCGGCAACCTCGATTTCATGGATGAACGGATTGTCGTGCTGCTGGCCGGCAGGCACTGCGACACGGTTCCCGTCCTCGATCATCACGCTGTCGCGGTTCTGGCTGACCAGGACCATGTCGAAATTCCAGCTCACCTTGTAGCACAGCGGCTTGGCCATCGCCTTCGGCTCGGGGATGCCGCCGCAATAGGAATCGATCGAAGAAATCGAGTCGAACTGCCTGGCGGCGCGCGCGTAGAGCACGAGGTCGATGCCGGGGTCGAGCCCGCATTCGGTCATGATCGAGACACCGGCCTGTTCGGCGGCCGGCGCCAGGTCGGCGATCGACTTGGCGTAGTTGGTGGTGACCAGCGGCGTGCGCGTGGCAATCGCGGCCTTTACCGCCTCGCGCATCAGCGGCTGCGGCAACAGGTCGATGACGGCGTCGACATCATCAAGCACAGTGGCCAGGGCCTGGCCGATCGCGCCCTCAGGCACCACGAAGCGCACGCGGGCAAGATCGGTCAGGCCGGCAAGCCGGGCCGGGCCGTCCGGCGCGGTGTCGACGCAGACAATTTCCTCGACGCCGTCGCTGGCGACGAGGTCGGCGATTGCCGCCCGGCCTTGCAGGCCGAGGCCGCCGAGTACCGCGATCTTCATGCCGGCTCCTTACGATCGTCCGACCAGCAGCCTTCCGGCAGGCTGACCCATTTGTTGCAGGACGCCATGACGACGAATGTCTCGCTGCGCACGACTTCGCCCGGCTCGCCGGCGCCGGGGATCAGCTCGCTGGTGACGCGGTAGAGATCGGCGACGTCACCGGCCACCGTCACGTCGACGATGATGTCGAAGCGTCCGGTGACCACCGAGGCCGAATTGACGAAAGGCAGTTCCGAAATGCGCTGCGCCAGTTCGCGGGCCCGGCCGCGCCCTTGGGCATTGATGCCGACAATGGCGGAGATCAGCTCGGGGCGCTCGGTCAGGTTCAGCAGCCCGACGATCTTGAGCAGGTTGCGGTCGAGCAGATTGCGCAGCCGCGAGCGCACCGTCGGCACCGAAATCGCCAATATCTCGGCGATCCGGTTGATGCCCGGCTGGGCGTCCTGCGACAGCTGTTTGACCAGCCGCCGATCGGTCAGATCGAGATGTTCCCGCAAAGTCCCCGTCTTTCACAAAAGGAAAAAAGTTTGGCGATTTTTTTGCCAATGTGCAAACAAGCTACGTCACGAATATTTGAAAAGCAAGGCAATGATTCAGCGCTGATGGGGATAGGTGCTCGCTGTCCGGCTCACGCCAGCGCTGTCGCGAGCAATTTTGCCTGCGGTGTCAACTCGTCGAAGCGGCGGGCGCAGAGGTTGAGCTGGCGCGTTGCCCAGTCATCGGTCAGCCGCAGTGTGCGCAGCGTCCGCGCCGAGCGGCGGGCGGCACTTTCCGGCACGATGGCGATGCCGGCACCTTGCGCGACCAGCCGGCAGACATTGTCGAGGCCGGGAACGCGGATGCGGACATGCAGATGGCCGCCAAGGCGGGCCGCCTGGCGGGCGATGTGCTCCTGCAGCGCATGGCCGGTGCTGAGGCCGACGAAAGATTCGCCGAGAAGCTCAGTGAGGTTGACGGTGCGGCCTTCAAGGCCGGGCCGGTTTCGCGCGGCGATCACCACCAGCCGGTCTATGAAGAACGGTTTTTGCTCGAGGTGCGCAAGGCCGGCCCAGGTGGCGGCGATGCCGAGATCGGCCGCACCACTGGCCACGGCTTGCGCGATCTCATGGCTGGGGCGCTCGTCGAGCTCGATGTCGATGCCGGGGTGCGCGACAAGGAAGGCGGGCAGGATCTCGCGCAGCAACTCGGCTGTGGCGGCGGTGTTGGCCATCAGCCGGACGCGGGCGCGCAGGCCGGTGGCATAGGCGGCGAGGTCGCCGGCCATCGCCTCGATCTGGTTCTGCACCGCGCGCGCATGATGCAGCAGCGCCTGTCCCGCCGCCGTCGGCACCACGCCACGGCGGCGGCGCTCTAAAAGCGGCGCGCCGAGGCTTTCCTCCATGCCCTTGATGCGGGCGCTGGCGGAAGCGAGCGCCAGCCCCGCAAGTTCGGCACCATGGGTGATGCTGCCGCGTTCGGCCACCAGCAGGATCAGGCGAAGATCGACCAGATCGAAGCGCATTCTCTTGCTCCTGCGAATATTCAGCGCCGGGAAGTCGGTCGGCTCTCCAGCCTTCGCCCTGGCCGAAGGCTGGCAGCGCAACTTCCACATTGTGATCGGCCAGGATTTTCGTCAAACAGTTTCGAAGGAGAATTGCGATGAACGAACGAATATCAGGCCGGCTAGGCATTCTTGAAAGCACGGCGATCGTGCTGGCCATTGCCGTGGCCGGCCTTGCCATGGCGCGAGCGGGATCAGGCCTGCGGGGATGCGCGGCGACGGTCGTATCCACCAGCCGCGATGCGGCGCCGGCAAAGGCCGCCAGCCCGGATGCCGACGCAACCGATATGCTGCTGCATGACTGATCCGGCCCTGAAGATACGATCATGCTGAGCGCCGGCATCCTCGCCTGGATCGGCGCCGTGTTCCTCGCCGCCGGCTTCGTCAAGGGTGTCGTCGGCATGGGGCTGCCGACCGTGGCGATGGGCCTGCTGGCGGTAACGATGCCGCCAGCACAGGCCGCGGCACTGCTGCTGATCCCGTCGCTGGTTACCAACCTCTGGCAATTGCTGACCGGCCCGTCCTTCGGCCGGCTGTGCAAGCGGCTGTGGACGATGATGGCCGGCGTGATGCTTGGCACCGTTGCCGGCGCCGGCCTGCTCACCGGCACACACTCTGGCGTTGCCTCGGCCGGGCTCGGTGCGGCGCTGGTGCTTTATGCGCTCCTCGGCCTCGCCAAAGCCGGCTTCACCACGCCGGCGCGCCGCGAAGCCTTGATGTCACCGCTGGTCGGGGTGGCGACCGGGCTGGTCACCGGCGCCACCGGCGTCTTCGTCATCCCGGCGGTGCCCTATCTGCAGTCGCTGCGGCTGGAGAAAGAAGACCTGATCCAGGCGCTCGGCCTGTCGTTCACCGTGTCGACGGCGGCGCTCGCCATCGGGTTGTTCAAGGCAGGCGCCCTGGCGTCGCCGAGTGCGCAACTGGTGGGGTCGGTCGCAGCCCTTGTGCCGGCGCTGGCCGGCATGTTCGCCGGCCAGGCGCTGCGCCAGAAGATGAGCGTCGAGACCTTCCGCAAAGTGTTCTTCGCGGGGTTGCTGGCGCTTGGGGTCTATCTCGTGGGGGAGTTGGTGTTCTAGGCGCCGGACTTCCCCAGAGCACTGGCAGGAAGTCGTCAGCCAATGCTTTCGCTGAGATCAGCGAGCGTGACCATGAGTGTCAACGGCTCGACCGGCGAGGGCTCGAACCCGATGGTGATGTAGAAAGCTCGGGCATCGTCGGAAATCGCATGCACCACTATGCCTTTGATGCCCAGTATTTCAGCAGCCTGGAGAATTCGTAGACCGGCATCCCTTACCAGCGCCCGACCGATGCCCCGAGCGTGATAGGCTTGGTCTACGGCCAACCTGCCTAGCACTGCGACGGGGATCGGATCGGGCATGTTGCGCCGGAAACGGCTGGAAGCTTCGACCATTTTCACGGCGCCGCTGGCAACGGCATAGTAGCCAATCACACGGTTGCCTTTGCAAGTCACATAGGTCCGGGATGCACCGCCCGCTTGATTGGTGCGAGCACGTTTTTTCAACCAATCGTCGAGCGCTGTAATGCCCGACGAAAATTCCCCGAGTTCGTGATGATCCGCGAGTGGAACCGGGACCGACAGCGTCACGCAGCTTCCCACGGAGCCTTTGTCGTCATCGTGCGGCGCAATCGGTCGTTGGGCTGCGGCGGCGCGTCGAGGCGTGCCAGAAACGCAGCGTAGACATCCGGTTCGACGGTAAACACGAGACGGTTGAGCAACGCTTCCTCAGCGGCGCGTTGCGAGGCTTCAAGCATGAAGTCGGTGCGATTCTTACCGAGCAATTCGGCTGCGCGGTCGATCAGATTGCGAACTTCCGGCTTGACGCGGATGTTGAGCGGAACACTCTTCGGCACCGGATGATGTGACGTTGGCATGGACGGCTCCTTCGTCGCGCATATCTAGCACAGCGTAACGACATTGTCATTACCCGGTTCGATGGAGCATGCGATCCGTAGTAGCCCTACCGCACGACCAGCACCGGGATCTCCGTGTAGGACAGCACTTCCGCCGTCTGGCTGCCGAGGAGCAGCTTGCCTAGTCCGCGGCGGCCGTGCGAAGCCATGACGATCAGGTCGCAGCCCAGGGCCTGCGACAGTTCCAGAATGGCTTCGGCGGGCCGCTTGTCCTCGACATGCACGACCTCCGCCGAGACGCCGGCGGCGTCGGCCGATGCCTTGCACCTGTCGAGAACTTCCTTGGCGTATTTGCGCGCCTCTTCCTGATAGGCGGCCAGTTCATCGCCGGCGGCGTAGCCGGCCATGGCGCCGCCCCAGGCGAAGATCGGGAATTGTTCGGAGACGGTGATGAAAGTAACAGAGGCGCCGAGGCCCTTGGCCAATGTCAGGCCGTGGGTAACGCCCTTGTCGGCCAGTTCCGATCCGTCCGTGGCGATGAGCAAATGTTTGTACATGATGACATGACCTGTTGCGCAAGGGCCGATGCCCTTGAGGTGGCGGGAGCCTTGTGGAGGGCTGGCCTTGATATAGTTGCGGCCTCGGGCCGATCACAGGGCCGGCCCCGCCGCGGATCAAGGCCAGGCGACCACGCAGTCTTGTACCAAGCGGATTCCCCTTTGCCGCATCGTCGCCTAAGGTGCCGGTGACATTGAAAGGCAGTCCATGAGCAACCCGTATCCGCAAATCCATCTGGTCCGGCATGGTGAAACGGCATGGAGCCTTTCGGGGCAGCATACCGGCCGCACCGACATGCCGTTGACCCCGGTTGGCGAGGCCGCCGCGCGGGGTGTCGCGGACAGGCTCGAGGGCCTGTCTTTTTCGGCCGTATGGTCGAGCCCGTCGCAGCGCGCCTACAACACCAGCGTACTGGCCGGCTTCGGCGCGCAGAGCGTCAAGAAGGACGATCTGCAGGAGTGGGACTATGGTGCCTATGAGGGGCTGACGACAAAACAGATCCTGGCCGAGCGCCGCGGCTGGAATGTGTTTCGCGATGGGTGTCCAAAGGGCGAGATGGCGGCCGATGTCGGCGCGCGGGCCGACAGGATTATCGCTGGGCTGCGCGAGGCCAATGCCAGCATATTGGTGTTTTCCAGCGCGCATTTTCTGCGCGTGCTGGCGGCGCGCTGGATCGGGCTGCCGCCGGAGGGCGGCGCGCTGCTGGTGCTCGATACGGCCAGCATCAGCGTGCTCGGCTACGAGCATGATTTGAGCGAGCCGGTCATCCGGAAATGGAACCAGAAATAGAGCAGCTTCGGCAGCGGCGCCGCTTACGCCTATCTGTCGAATTTCCTGATCGCCTCAGCGGTTACCGGCGTGAAGAAATTCACCAGATTGCCGTCAGGGTCGCGAAACAGCAGCGAGCGGTTGCCCCAGGGCATGGTGGTCGGCTTCTGCACAGTGATATTCCTGAGGAGGTCCGAGAGCCTGGCGAATTCAGCATCGACGTCGCCGACGCGGAACTCGATGATGGCGGTGTGGTTGTCGGCGGGGCGGGCGATGTCGCCGCCGAACAGCATCAAGGTGCGTGTGCTGCCGATCGCCAGCGTGCAGGTCGGCGTCGCCAGTTCGGCGAAGTCTTCCATGTACACCGTCACGGGCATGCCGGTGATCTCACCGTAGAAGTGAACGAGACGCTGGACGTCCGACGTGATGATGCGGACGGAGACGAAATTCATTGCATTGGCTCCCTGATCGTTGAAGCCGTGGCCGGCTCCCATCCGACCTATAGGCCAGGCCTGCTGACAGCTTTCCGTCAGGAAGAATCGCCGTGCGCCTGCACCAGTGGCACGCCCTGCTTACCCCCTCAGCAGCGCCAACTCTTCTGCTGTCAAATGCCGTGCCGTACCCTTGGCGAGGTCGCCGAGCGGCAGGCGGCCGATAGCGATGCGGATGAGGCGCAGGACCTCGACGCCGTGCGCGGCGAGCAGGCGACGGATGTGGCGGTTACGGCCTTCGTCGAGCACGATCTCCAGCCAGGCGGTGCGGCCGCCACTGCGCAAAAGTTCGATCGCGTTCGCGGTGAGCACCTCGCCGTCGACGATCACGCCGGCGCGCAACGTCTCCAGCATCGGAGCATCCGGTACCGTGCCGATCTGCACGTGATAGGTTTTCGGCAAATGCGAAGCCGGGTCCATCAGCCGGTTGGCAAACCGGGTGTCGTTGGTCATCAGCAGCAGGCCTTCGCTCGCCTTGTCGAGGCGGCCGACCGGGGAGACGAAGGGCAAGTCGAGCCCTTCGAGGCAAGCATAGACGGTGTCGCGCTGCTGCGGGTCGTCGCGGGTGGTGACCAGCCCGCGCGGCTTGTTGAGCATGAGGTAGACCTTGCGCTCGGCAACCACCGGCCTGTCGTCGACGACGATGCGGTCGCGGTCGAGGTCGACGCGCAGCGCCGCATCGCGCACCACCTTGCCGCCGACACGCACGCGGCCTTCGGCGATCAGCACCTCGGCCTGCGTGCGCGAGCACAGGCCGAGCTTCGACAGCGCCCGGTTGAGACTGACGCCGGGCGCCGCCTGCCTGCCGCTCTGCCGTGTCTGCCGTGGTGTCATGGTGCCGTCTGCGCTGGTGGAGCCGACAGATGCCACGGGCTGCAATGGCTTCGCAAGCGTGGTGCTGTCTTCCTATACAGGGCAAGGGGCAATGGCGGCATCCGTACCGCCTGGAACAGCGATATTGTCGCCGCCGCATCCGCTATAATCTGCACCCCATGAGTGAGTCCGCTGCGCCGATAACCAAGACCGTCGTCATCGGTGCCGAGCCGGCCAAGGTCTGGCGGATACTAACGACGCCAGAAATGATCCCGCAATGGATGTCCGACGAGGAGTTGACCGTCAGCCTGCAAGGGCAGGCCGGCGGCGCGATCGTCATGCGCGGACTGCTGCACGGAATGCCGTTCGAAAACCACGGCACCATCCGCACTTTTGAGCCGGGAATGAGCTTCGCCTACAGCTATTGGAGCACACTGTCGGCCTCGCGTCTGGCGGACGTGCCCGAAAATCACACCGTGGTCAGCTTCGACCTGGCGCCGGCGGATGGGGGAACACTGTTGACACTGACGCTCAGCGACTTCGCCGAACCGGCGATCCGGCCGCATGCCGATCTCTACTGGGGGCCGACCTTGCAGATCCTGAAGGCGGTCTGCGAGCGCGCTTGAGGGCGGGCGGGAGTCATCGCAGCGGATAGGTCGTCCCGCCCTTACTCTTTGGGGTATCGGGCGAGAGCCAGCGCGCGGATGCGGTCGGCGACGGCGCTGTCGACCGGGTTGTAGACGGTCAGGCTCAAATCCGGCCGGCCGTCGACCGCGAAGCCCGAATATTCCAGTTCGATATCGCCAAGTTCCGGGTGCTTCAGGCGCTTTGTCCCGTCGCCATGGCTGAGCACGCCGTTTTCCCGCCACAGGGCGGCAAACTCGGGGCTGGCGCTGCAGAGTTCGTCGACGAGTTCACGCACCTGGGAGACAGCGCCGGCGCGTGCCGCATCGGCCCGGAACGCGCCCACCACGAAACGGGCGAGGTTTTGCCAGTCGTGCTGCCTGGCGCGGATATGGGGACTGAGGAACATGAAGCGCAGAATGTTGCGCTCGCCCTCGGGCAGGGTGCTGTAGTCGGTCAGCACGACCCTCGCCGCGCGGTTCCAGGCAACGACGTCCCAGGTGGCGGTCCTGACTATGGCGGGGCTGGCATCGAGCGTGTCGATGAGGCGCTGCAGCCGGGGGCTGACGCCTTCGACGCCCCTGTAGCGGACCTCGGGCGGGCGCCCCAGCCCGAGCATGAAAAGATGTTCGCGCTCCGCCTCGGTCAGCAGCAGCCCCTTGGCGATGCGGTTGAGGACATCGGCCGAGGGTGCGCCGCCGCGGCCCTGTTCCAGCCATGTGTACCAGGTCGGGCTGATGTTGGCGCGCTGCGCGACCTCTTCGCGGCGCAGCCCCGGCGTGCGTCTGCGTCCGGAAAACCCGAATGATGCGGGATCAAGCCGGGTGCGCCGGTCTTTGAGGAACGCTGCTAGTGAGCCGGAATTGGAGGGCATCCTGTTAGCCATTATACCACGATAAGATCACTACTTTAATAGAATAATAGACCAGCAATATTACGCAGGCAACTGTACAGGAGATTTTGCATGCGTATCTTTCTCACCGGCGCGACCGGTTTCATCGGTTCGGCGATCGTTCCCGAACTCATCAAGGCAGGCCACCAGGTGGTCGGCGTGACCCGCTCCGACGCCGGCGCCGAGGCGCTGGCCGCCGCCGGTGCTGAAGTGCATCGCGGAACGCTCGAGGAGCCCGAAGGGCTGTGCGATGGCGCGGCCAAGGCGGACGGCGTGATCCACACGGCATTCGACCACGACTTTTCGCGGTTTGCCGAGAATTGCGAAAAGGACAAACGCGTCATCGCCGCACTGGGCGCCGCGCTCGCCGGCTCCGACCGGCCGCTGGTGATCACTTCCGGCGTCGGCATGGGCAGCCCCGGGCATGGCCAGTTGGCGATCGAGGACGTCTTCAACGCCAGCCATCCCAATCCGCGCATCGCCTCGGAGCTGGCCGGCAATGCCTTGCTGGACGCCGGCATCAATGTGTCGGTGGTGCGGCTGCCGCAGGTCCACAATCCGGTCAAGCAGGGCCTTATCACGCCGCTCATCGAGATCGCGCGTGAAAGGGGCGTCTCGGCCTATGTCGGCGAAGGCCGCAATCGCTACTCCGCGGGCCACCTCCTCGATGCGGCGCGGCTTTACCGGCTCGCCGTGGAAAAGCGGCAGCCGGGCGCGCGCTATCACGCGGTCGGCGAGGAAGGTGTCGAAGTGCGCGCTATCGCCGAGGCGCTCGGCCGGGGTTTGAAATTGCCGGTGGTTTCCATTGCGCCGGAAAAGGCGGCGGAGCATTTCGGCTGGATGGCGATGTTCGCGCCGATGGATCTGCCGGCCTCCAGCGCTCTGACCCAGGCACGGCTCGGCTGGCACCCCACCGGCCCGACGCTGATCGCCGATCTCGACGCCATGCGGTATTGATGCGCTTAGCAACGCTCGAGGTGAGCCGAAGTCTCTGACTTCGTCATCCCTGGACGAAGCAGGAGCGCAGCTCCGTCGCGGAGACCCTGGGCCACGCCGCGATCTTTCGGGATTATGCTCCAGGGCTGACCGCGTAGCGCAGATGGACGAGCCCATGCGCCAGCGCCTCGCAGCTCTTCAGGGACAGCTGCGTCTTGCCCGCCAGGCCGCTCTCGCCGAACTCGACGAAACCCTGATTGGCGGCCCGCCCGTCGATCGCGGGTGCAACGAGAAGGCTCAATTCATCGACGAGCCCGGCGGCGAGGAAGGAGCCGTTGATGCTGGCGCCGCCCTCGAGCAGCAGCCGGCTTATGCCGAGTTCGCGTCCGAGGACCTCAAGCATCGCGGCGAGATCGACATCGGCGGTTTCCGCGACGATATAGGACACGCCGTCGGCGGCAAGCTCTGCCAAATGGCTGTCGGCAACGTCGCGCCCAAGCAGCACCACGACATGGTCGCCACCGATGTCGGGTTTGGAAAAGTGAAGCTTGCCCGAGGCATCGAGCGCCACGGCATAACTGCCCGCACCTATTTGCGCGAAATGATAGGGCCGGTCGACCTTGCCGGCATTGGCCGGCGGATGCGCGCCGGCCTTGCTCATCTCGGCCATGGTGACGCGCCCGACGATCCAGGCATCAGCCGCGAGATCATTATGGATATGCTCGTAGAGGCTCGACCACTCGGCCCGGGTGCCATCGGGGCTCGAGGTATAGCGGCTGGGGTGGAGGCTGCCGTCAAGGGATGCCAGCATATGGCAGATGATTTGCGGCTTCATGTTGTTCTCCAGTCGAGTGCTTTGGGTTCAGTCCAAAGTAGTGCCACGCCGGGAGAATGGAAGCCGCACGCCTCATGACGTACCCAGCCGTTGAGACGGCATGTGCCGGCAGGTATCATGACCGGATGTCCGCGAACATAATCCTGTTTCATTCGGTTCTGGGGCTGCGCGAGCACGAGCGGCATCTCGCTGGAAAGCTGGGCGCCGCCGGTCACGCCGTTTCGCTGCCGGACCTCTATGCGGGCGTGGCGACGGACGATCTCGAGCAAGGCTTCGCGATCAAGGCGCGGATCGGCTGGGAGGTCATTTGCCAAAGGGCGCGCGATGCCCTGGCCTCGACGCCCGGCGATACGGTGCTGGCGGGGATTTCGATGGGTGCAGGCGTGGTCGCGTCAGTCTGGGCCTTGCGGCCGCTGACGGCCAAGGTGCTGCTGTTGCATGGGCTGGCAACCGTGCCTGCGAACATCCGGCCCGGCCTGCCGGTTCAATTGCATGTCGCCGACACCGATCCGTTCTTCCCCGAGCCGGATGTCCGCGCCTGGCAGCACGCCGCCGAGGCCGCGCAAACCGATGTGCGGATCTTCCGTTATCCAAACTCGGGACATTATTTCTCGGATCCAGCTCTGCCCGACTACAACGACACAGCCGCGGCGCTGCTTTGGGACCGTATCCTGGCGTTCCTGGATTGAGAAGCAGAAGGGCGGCCTTGCATTGGAGGTCTTCCGACAAAGCGGCCCCCACGCCGGAAATCCAAAATCCGACAATTCCGATAATTTGCCTGGCACCGCTGTTATATCGATGTTGCACAAATGGTTGGCCCTGGGTTAGCATCCCTGCGCAGGCGTCGGTGGGAGGCTCTTTTTACAGCGGCGGCCAGCTGGAGCGGCATGCGTTTTCGGGCGCAGGGAGGATGCTCCACACTTTGAACCGACGCATGATCCTTCCTGAAACCGATCCCGGTTTTCGGGTCGTGCGTTCTTGTGGAGGAGGATCCCATGAACAGACGTGAATTCCTGCTGTCGTCCGCGGCTTTCGGCGCCATGATGGTTGCCGCGCCTTCTGTGTTTGCGCAGGACAAGCTCACTATCCTTGGCTCGGTGCCCAGTCTCGGTTTTCCGTTCTTCGTGCACATGCTGAACGAGATCAAGGCGGAAGCCGCCACGCAAGGCGTCAATCTGACCGAAAGCGACGGCCAGAACTCGGCCACCAAGCAGACCGCCGACATCGAGGCCGCCCTGGTGCAGAAGGTCAACGCCATCGTCATCTCGCCGCTCGACGTCAACGCCCTGGCGCCGGCCATCGAAGAAGCGGTCAAGGCCGGCGTTCCCGTGGTGACGATCGACCGCCGCGTAGACGGCGTCGAGGGCATCCTCGCCCATGTTGGCGCCGACAATGTGAAGGGCGGCGAGGCGGAAGCCAACGCCGTGGTGGCGGCGTTTCCCAACGGTGCCAAGCTGTTCCATCTGCAGGGCCAGCCCGGCGCCGGCCCGGCGATCGACCGCAACAAGGGCGTGCACAATGTGCTCGATCCTCTGAAGGACAAGTATCAGATCGTCTTCGAGCAGACCGCCAACTTCGCCCGCGCCGAGGCGCTGTCGGTGACCGAGGCTGGCCTTGCCGCGAACGGCAAACCCGACGCCATCGTCTGCGCCAATGACGACATGGCGCTGGGCGCCATGGAGGCTTGTGCCGCGCGCAACTTCACCGACGTCAAGATCTACGGCTTCGATGCACTGCCCGAAGCGCTGGTCGCCGTACGCGACGGCAAGCTTGCGGGCACGGTCGAGCAATTCCCCGGCGAGCAGTCGCGCACTGCGGTGCGCATCGCGGTGGCCTTTGCCAAGGACAAGACCGAGCCGAAGGAGAAGCTGGTGCTGCTGACGCCAATCGTCATCGGCAAGGACAATCTCGACAAGGCGGAGCGGATTGGCGAGACGAAGTAGGGTTTGGCGGGGATCGGCCGATTGGCAAAGCCGGCAGGACAGAGGGGGGCGTTCAAGCGCTGACAGGCGACATCAACTGCATGGAAGGAGCCACCCTTGCCGCTAGCCGCTGAAGCCGCCTCGCCCGAACCCATCCTGCTTGCCGTCGAAGGCATCACCAAGCATTTCGCCGGCGTCACCGCGCTCAGCGATGTCTCGCTCGATATCCGCCCCGGCGAGATCCTCGGCCTGCTGGGCGAAAACGGCGCCGGCAAATCGACGCTCTTGAAAATCCTGTCGGGTGTGATGCCGCCATCGGGCGGCCGCATCACTTTCGACGGTGCCGATTATCATCCCTCCAGCCCGCAGGATGCCAAGCGGCTTGGCATCGTCACCATCTATCAGGAACTGAGCCTGATCCCGACGCTGACCGTGGCGGAGAACATTTTCATCGGCCGCGCGCCGATCGGCCCGCTCGGGCTGGTGAGTTGGCGCAAGATGGAGGAAGATTCCCGCACGATCATCGCCCGCGTCGGTCTCTCCATAGACCCGATGACGCCGGTCTCGGCATTGTCGGTGGCCGAGCAGCAACTGGTCGAGATTGCTCGGGCGCTGTCGCTGGAAAGCCGGCTGATCATCATGGACGAGCCGACTTCGGCGCTGACCGAGACCGAGGTGCAGCGGCTGCTGTCGATCATGGACCGGCTGCGCAAGGACAGGGTCGCCATTATGTTCGTCACCCACCGGCTGGAGGAAGCGTCCGCCATATGCGATCGCATGACGGTGCTGCGCGACGGCAGGCTTGCCGGCCACCTTAACCGTGAAGGCGGGCCGATCGCGCTGCCCAAAATCATCGAGAAGATGGTCGGCCGCGCGGCGTCCGAGCTCTACGCCCGGCCGGCGCAACGCGCGGTGGCCGGCGATGTCGTGCTGTCGGTGCGCGGCCTGCGCACCGTGCGCGACCCCGAGGCGCCGCACGCCATCGTGCTCGACGGCGTCGACATAGACCTCAAGGCCGGTGAAATCCTCGGCGTTGCCGGGCTTGTCGGCTCAGGCCGCACCGAATTGGCGCGCGCCATCTTCGGCGCCGACCGCATCGCGGCCGGCACCATCACGCTCGACGGCGAGCCGATCGCCCCGGCGTCGCCCGCGGACGCCATTGCGCTCGGCATCGGCTTGGTGCCGGAGGACCGCAAGCACCAGGCGATCTTTGCCGCGCTGGGCATCCTGCCGAATTTCTCCATCGCTTCGCTGGGCAGCTTCAGCAACGGTTTCGGCTTCATGGCCGAGCGGCGCGAGCGCGATGCGCTGTCCGGGTTTCGAAAGATGCTGTCGATCCGCATGGCTTCGGCCGAGCAGGCGATCGAGGGCCTGTCGGGCGGCAACCAGCAAAAGGTGATCCTGGCGCGCTGGCTGGCGCGCGATCCGAAAGTGCTGATCGTCGACGAGCCGACGCGCGGCGTCGATGTCGGCGCCAAGACCGAGGTGCACCAGATCCTGGTGCAGCTTGCGGCGCGCGGCATTGCGGTGATGATGATCTCGTCCGAGCTGCCCGAGGTGCTGGCGGTGTCGGACCGCATCGTCACCATGCGCCGCGGACGCATCACCGGCCAGATGCCGGGCGTCGAGGCAAACGAGGAAAGACTGATGGAACTGATGGCACTCGACCGCAAGGAGACACTATGAGCGTGGCGGGGGAGCAGGATCAGCGCGGCGGCATCAACTTCGCGCGGCTTTTGATGAGCTTCGGGCCGCTGCTGTTCCTGGTGGCGCTGATCATCGTCTTCACGGTGCTGAAGCCGAGCTTCATGGACCCGATCAACCTGTTCAACATCACAAGGCAGATCTCGATCACCGGGCTGATCGCGCTCGGCATGACCTTCGTCATCCTTACCGCCGGCATCGACCTGTCGGTCGGCTCGCTGCTCGCCTTCTGCGGCATGGTCGCCGCCGTGGTCGCCAAGGGCGGCACGGCCAACACGCTGTCGCTGTCGACGAGCGGCACGCAAGGGTTCGGCTGGTTCGCCGCGCTGCTGGCCGCCATCATCGTCGGAGCCGCTGCCGGCGGCGTGCAGGGGCTTGTCATCACCCGGCTGAAAGTGCCGCCCTTCGTCGTCACGCTGGGCGGGCTGACGGTGTTTCGCGGGCTGACGCTGACCATCTCCAATGGCGGCCCGATCTCGGGCTTCGACGCCTCGATGCGCTGGTTCGGCACCGGGCTGATCGGCCCGGTGCCGGTGCCGGCGCTGATCTTCGCGGCGGCCGCCATCCTGTGCCACATCGTGCTGCGCTACACGCGCTATGGCCGCGCCGTCTATGCCGTCGGCGGTAATGCGGAAGCAGCGCGGCTGTCGGGCCTGCGCGTCGACCGCATCCTGGTCTCGGTCTACGTCATTGTCGGCTTCTTCGCCGGGCTCGCGGCCTTCGTGCTGTCGGCCAGGCTGAACTCCTCGGAAGCGGTGGCGGGCATCGGCTACGAACTAACCGTCATTTCGGCCGTCGTCATCGGCGGGACCTCGCTGTTCGGCGGCATCGGCTCGGTCGGCGGCACGGTGGTGGGCGCGGCGCTGATCGGCGTGCTGCAGAACGGGCTGCAGTTCAACAATGTCTCGTCCTACACGCAAAGCATCGTCATCGGGCTCATCCTGATCCTGGCGGTGGCGTTTGATCGGTGGCTGAAGTCGAGGGTAAGAAGGTGAGGGGGACGGTTCTCCCTTCTCCCACAGTGGGAGAAGGGAGCCCCATTCCTTGCAAAACAATCATGCTTTGCTAGAAAGGTTTTGGCGGGTGGCATCGTGAGAGAACCTCATGTTTGCCGATATCATCAGACCGATCACCCTAGGTTTTTCGCTGCTGCTGCGGTTCTGGCCGCAGCTCATGGCACTCGTGCTGGCCGGCGTGCTGGTCGGCGATCTCCTCATGCTGCTGGCGGCGAAGGTGGCGCTGGCCAATCACTTCGCCGGGTTGGCGATGCTGACGCTGGTGGCGCTGGCGCAGCTGGTGATGACGGTGGCAATGTTCCACGTGCTGCGCCCCGGCCTGCCGCATGTGGTGGCCGCGCAGCGCGGCGCCGACAAGGCCGCAACCACCGAGACGCAAACGAAGCCGGGTGCCGAGGCTGACCGGCGCGGCTCGCGGCTGGTGCGGATGATCACCATCGCGCTTCTGCCGTTCTTCGCCTATTATGCCGCCTGGGGATTTCTGGGCGACATCGTGCGGCAGTATTCGCGCGAAACACTCGACCAGGCCGATTTCGGCCAGAGCGCTGATGTGCTCGACGTGCTCGACTCGCGCTGGCTGCTGGTCTCCGTGGCGGTGTCCTGGCTGATCCGCCGGCTGGCCAAATTCATGCAGGCTAAGACAGGTGCGGAGTCGTTCTGGCAGATCGTGGTGGTGATCTGCGAGACCAACTGGATCTTCGTCGGTCTCTACGTGATCAGCCGATGGAAGGATTCGGCCCTGCAATGGCTGATGAGCCGCAATTTCTGGTCGGCCCTGCAGGCATCGGTGGACGGGCTGGCAAACCCGGTGCCGATGGCCTCGGCCGCACCCATGGTGCCGGTCGAGATCTCCTCGATCGCGCCGTCGACGGCTGCGATCAACCTGTTCTTCTTCATGCTCCTGCCGCTGATCTGGCTGGTGATGGCGGCGCTGATCTACGGCTATGACGTGCGCGACGATGCTGCCCTGATGCGCGTGCACGGCCGGCTGGAGCGTGCCGGCCAGCGCTATGCCGGCCTGCCGAAATTCCTGCGCGATTTCGTCGAGCATTTCATCGCCGGCTACCGCTCGCGCTATCTGCCGATCGCCAACGGCGTGCGGCTGACGGTCAGCGCCAGCCTGGTGCTGTTGTGCACGCTGGTGGTCGGCTACCGGTTGCTCGACTGGGGCGCGGCCTGGCTGTGGCTCGGCGCGACGCGGCTGATCGGCCCACACGAGCTCGATATCTGGCAGATTTTTTCGCATGCCGTGACGCTGCTCTTCGGCAGCCCGTTCCAGGATTCTTCCACCGGCATCCTGATCGAGCCGCTGCGCATATGCTTTCTCGCCGCCGTGCTGGAGACGGCGTTTTCGATGGCGAAGCGGGCGGGGAAGTGAGCTTTCTTTACGGGGAGAAGGATGCTGTCACTTCGGCGGCCGCTGAAAACGCAGGAACCATGGGCGCTCGCTGCCCAGGCCAATGGCTGGGCGGATGGTCTCGATGGCATCCTCGGGCACGATGAAGGTCTCGCCGACGCTGATGATTTCGCCCTTTTTGGCGCCGGAGAAGATCGCCGAGGTGCAGTTCATCACGCCGTCCGGCAGGCTGACGCCGGGGATGAAGTCGGGCAGCCAGCGGCGGCCGGCGGCGTCGGTCAGCATCACCTTGCAGCCCAGCCACTGCTTTTGCAGATCGGGATCGCCGACCGTGACGGCGAAGGTGGCGATGACGGCCATGGCATGGTCGGGCAAGCGGCCGGCCTTGCCGCCGCGCAAATCGGCCAGCCGCCATTCGCTGCCGCCGAACGGCGCGCCTTGGCCAAACTCGACATCCCTGGCGATGAGGTCCTCGCCATGCAGCCATTCACGGATGCTCTCGTAGCTGGTTTCGGCCAGCGTCAGCGGCAGCAGGATAGCGAGCGCGGCAAGACCGCGCCGTCGCCATTTTTTCTCGCCACCGCCGGCTGGGTCGATGTCGGTTGAAACCGCGCTCATGTCTTGCCCTGCCGTGTCTGGCCCTGCCGTGTCTGGCCCTGCGGCGGTGCAGGAGCGTCGAGATCGTATAGCGGCAAGACATCCGCCGGTTGACCATCGGCACCGGTCGGAACGGCATCGAGGCTGATGCGAGCCTGGGCGTCGAGCGGGCCGAACTGACGTGCGGCGATAAGCAGGCTGGCGCCTTGGATCTGGTCGGCCGGCAACTCGAAGACGAACAGGCCGCTTCTCTCCAGCCCTGGATCGACGGCATGTGGCGGCATATCCTGGCGATAGCTGAGCCGCTCCGTCTGGCGGTAGCGCAGGCCGGTCGGGCCTTGCCAGGTGCCGTCGGCGACCGTGGTGGAGGTGCTGGTGGCGGTGAGATCGGTCGTCGCCACCGCCCACAGGCCGCTGGTGGTCAGCAGCCTTTCCTGGCCGAACTGGTTGGTCTTCAGCGTGCGCGCAAAGACCATTCTGTCGAGGCGGACATCGAAGCTGCGCGCCCGCACCGTGTCGTGCATGGCGCCATCAATGGGGATCGGCGCGGTGAGTTCGGCATAATGCGGCTTCGACACCTGCATGCCGTAGCTGAGCACCACGGTGGCGGCGACGATCAGGAGATTGCCGATGGCGCGGATCCTCATGAGCCGCTCTCGGGCAGGTCGGCGACCGGCATGGTGACGGTGCCGAGCCGATAGGAATTGAACCAGCCCGGCGTGCCGTAAAGATTGTCGCGCGGCTTGAAGATCTCGGCGGTGACGCCGAAGCTGAGATTTGCCGGCACGGCGGCGTTACCGGCAAGCGGCCAGACATAGGCCATGCGTTCGGTCATGCCGGGATGCAGTTCCGGCGTCAGCGTCGAATCGCGGGCCAGCGCGATCATCGGCGTGGAATCGGGCAGGTCGATCCCGTCCGGCTTGAAGACGTTGAAATAAGCCTTGTCGGATTGCGCCGTGCGATTGGTCAGATCGGCCTCCAACAC
>NZ_RZQP01000092.1:0-4202 GCF_003998165.1 Mesorhizobium sp. M7A.F.Ca.US.007.01.2.1
GGCCCGACATCAGTGCGGCGCGATCGCTTGCCTCCGCCTGGCGCCGCAGCGCCAAATTGCGGTCGCGTCCCCAGCGGCGGATGAGGCCGTCGATCATCCCCATGGCGCGAACGACTTCGGCGTTTCTGAGGCTCATCTCGGTGAAATTATAGTTGGTCGTCGCCAGGTCGTTGGCCTGCTTCAGCGGCGAACGCACGATATATTCGTTTAGCACCGCCATGGCGACCAGAAGCAGCGAGCAGCCCAGCGCGAAGAAGCCGAGCCAGGGATGCAGCAGGAAGATGATGCCGATGTAGATGGGCGACCATGGCAGGTCGAACAAAGCGTGGATGCCGCTGCCGGTGATGACCTGCCTGAACGTGTCGAAGTCTCGGATGGGCTGGCTCGGCGACGAGCCGGGCGATGGGGTCTCGACCGACGCGGCCAGGACTTTTGCCGACAGCAGCCGGTCGAGCCGCGCGCTGGCACGCGTCAGGATGGAGGCGCGCACCAGGTCGAGGCCGGCCAATGAAAGAAAGGCTGCCAGCAACACCAGGGTCAACATCACCAGCGTGGTTTCGCTGCCGCTGGTGACGACCCTGTCGTAGATCTGCAGCATGTAGAGTGGGGACGCGAGATAGAGCAGATTGATCGCCAGGCTGAACGCCGCCGCTACCAGGAAATAGCGGCGGCAGGCCCGAAGCGCATCCTTCACAATTCGAGATTTGCTATCCACGTCCAGAACCCCACTCGATACGCGTCAGGCCAGGTGGGCCGCCGCTGGCGGCGGCCTTTTGGTTCACACCACGAAGTCGCTTGAAATTGCTCCATTGCCAACGCCCGTCAGCGTGAATTCCGCCGGATTGTACGAAACGGCGGTATGGCCTTGGCCGTCATCGGCAAGCTTGAAGCCGTTCGCATCGTAGCTGCCGACCAGATGCAGCGCGGTACCGTGGGTGCCGTCCGAAACGGTCAGCGTTCCGCCGCTGCCATCCTGGTTTGCCTGGTAGACGGCCGTCGTTCCCGCGCCGAACAGGATGTCCTCGAGCTCAAGCCTGTCGTCATTGGTGATGCCGCCGATCCGCCCGCTGAAATCGAAGGAATCGTCGAGTTGCAGCGTGCCGGCCGCATCGTGCGCGAAGGTGACATCCGTCGACGAGGCGCTGCCGAACTCAAGCTTCGACAGGTTGCCGATCGTGGCATCGCCGTCGCCGGTGACCTGGCCATGGATGACGATGTCGCCGCCATTGGCCAACAGCATGCCGGAATTCGCCAGCCCGCCGGTGATCGTCAGTCCACCTGAACCGGTCGCCTCCAATGTTCCGGAGTTGGTGACGACGCTGCCCCCCGTATCGATGACAAGCGCATTCGCGCCGGAGGCGATAATGGTGCCCTGATTGTCGAGGCTCAGCATCCCGCCGCCCAGCTGGCCAGCGCCCGATATCGTGTTGTCGACATTGACCAGAGTGACGTCCGGCCCCGTGCCGGAGATCATGTTGGCGGCGCTGTCGGACAGCAGGATCTGCCCGCCACCCTGCAGGGTCACACCATGCTGGATGATTTGCAGCAGCGTATCGCCGCCGGTCGAGTCCAGCGAGATAAGGCCGCTATTGTTGATCGTACCGCTCAGCGGCAGCAAGGCGCCGTCGCCGATCGTCATGGTCCCTGGATTGTTGACCACCGGTGTCTGGTCGAAGACGAAATTGCCTGCCGTCAGCGCCCCCGAGTGCACGCCATCCAGCGTGATCGACTGCCCATCGCCGAGCGCGATCACCGCGTTTCCATTGGCATCGTCGGCGATATGCGTCTGGAGATCGGCAAAGTTTGCCAGTCCGTTGTAGCCGATGAGGTCGATCTGGTCGGCCGCGGCGTCGAAATTATGCACCGTATCGGCGCCGATCGGCTGCGAGAAGACGAAGAGGTCGTTGCCGCTGGAGCCGGTCAGCACGTCGTCGCCGGACCAGGCAAAGATCGGCGAACCCGGAGCGTAGGCCTCGACATTGTCGGCGATCGACGCGCTGCCCGTCGTGCCGTCGGCATTGGTCCAGGTCAGCTGCACGTCGAGCACCGCGGCGCCGGTGAAACTTGCCGGTGTGGTGACGGTCAGCCCGTGCAGGTCGCTGGTCTGTGTCGTCCAGCTTCCGTCGGCGTTATGGGTTGCGCCGTCGATGGTCCAGCCCAAAGGCACGTCCTTCACCGTGACGGTGATGAGCGCACCTTCATGCGAGGGATCGGTGAGAGCGAGGTTGATGGGCTCGCCGGAAGTGCCTGCGGGTTTGAGGCCGATTTGAGACCCGGCGGTGCTTAGATTGCCGGCGCCGTCCTTGAAGGCTCCAGCAGAAAAAGTTGCCGTGTATGTCGTGCCGTTGTTGGGCTTGTTCACCAGCAGAGTATACGTATCTACCGTATTGCCACCGCCGTCGGTTGCGGTGCCCCACGTGCCCGTGGTCGACACTAGGGTCACATTATTCGACAAGGCTAGTTTCGTCGAATCGAAGAATGTGTGGTTCATTCCGGTTTCGCTGAACTGGACGACGAGCGTGCTCGGTGCCCCGGCATTTCCCTGAACGCCCGTTATCAGTGCGATGTTGGGAGCCGTAGTATCGCCGCCCGTCACATTGATCGTCGCCGTGGCTGTGCCTGTGTCGGTACCTCCGTCCCCGTCCACCAGCGTAAAGGTCACAGTCTTTGTCGTGGTAGCACTGGTCGCGTTCGAGTAGCGAATGTGATCCTCCAGCGCTTGCGCTGCGGCTTGCGTGGCGTTGGCGTTGAAGGTGACGACGAGGTTTGTCCCGTTCGTTCCGCCGGTGAACGTTCCAATGGTCGTTCCACTATAGGTGACGTTGCTGCCGCTGAAGCCGATCTGGCCGAGGCCCGTGCCTTGGTTCTGGATCGTCAACTGGTCGGCTGAGGTGCCGTTTGCCGTGAATGCGACGGTCAGCGAGCCTCCGTTGAAATCAGCGGAGTCAACATCCGCGACAGTTCCAGATGGAGCGATAGCGGTCGCGGCCGATCCCGTGGTATAGCTGAGGCTTGTTGATGTTCCGGCCAACCCGCCGTTGAGATCTATTACCGGCGCATCATTTGCACCGTTGATGGTGACGGTGAGTACTGCCATGTCCGTCAGGCTGCCGTCGCTGACCGTGTAGTTGAACGTATCGGTGGTGGAGCCGCCGGTATTGAGGGCCTGGACCGTCGAGTCGTTCTCGTTGACCACGTAGGTGTAGCTGCCGTTGGCGGCGATTGTGAGTGTGCCGTGCGCGCCGACCAGGCCGACACCCAGCGAACCGGCCGTACCGCCGCCTTCGGCGCCGCCGGTACGGATCGAGCTCACCGTCAGGCTGGCGCTGTCGACATCGCTGTCGTTGGTCAGCACGTTGCCGGAACCATTGTTGCCGCCGGATCCGTTTAGCGTGCCGCTCTTCTCGGTTGCGGCAATCGCACCGGGACTGGCGCTAGTGTCGTTGGCAGCGATCGGAGCGTCGTCGGTGCCGTGGATGGTGATGGTCAGCGTCGTCGAGGAGGTCCCGCCCTGGCCGTCGCTCACCGTGTAGGTGAAGCTGTCGGTCAGACTGCCGCCGACATTGAGCGCGTCAACCGTCGGGTTCGCATCGTCGATGACGTAGTTGTAGCTGCCGTCGCCGTTGATCGTCACCGAACCGTAGCTGCCGGCCAGCGCAGACCCGACCGTGCCGCCCGTCACCGCGCTCACGCTCAACTGGGCATGGGTGTTGTCGACGTCGGTGTCGTTGGCCAGAACGTTGCCGGTCGCCGCCGTGGCCGGCGTGATGCCGGCCTCGTTCGCGGACCCGGTGTCGGCGACCGCAACCGGCGCATCGTCGGTGCCGTGGATGGTGATGGTCAGCGTCGTCGAGGAGGTCCCGCCCTGGCCGTCGCTCACCGTGTAGGTGAAGCTGTCGGTCAGACTGCCGCCGACATTGAGCGCGTCAACCGTCGGGTTCGCATCGTCGATGACGTAGTTGTAGCTGCCGTCGCCGTTGATCGTCACCGAACCGTAGCTGCCGGCCAGCGCAGACCCGACCGTGCCGCCCGTCACCGCGCTCACGCTCAACTGGGCATGGGTGTTGTCGACGTCGGTGTCGTTGGCCAGAACGTTGCCGGTCGCCGCCGTGGCCGGCGTGATGCCGGCCTCGTTCGCGGACCCGGTGTCGGCGACCGCAACCGGCGCATCGTCGGTGCCGTGGATGGTGATGGTCAGCGTC
>NZ_RZQP01000092.1:4302-22366 GCF_003998165.1 Mesorhizobium sp. M7A.F.Ca.US.007.01.2.1
GGTGTCGTTGGCCAGAACGTTGCCGGTCGCCGCCGTGGCCGGCGTGATGCCGGCCTCGTTCGCGGACCCGGTGTCGGCGACCGCAACCGGCGCATCGTCGGTGCCGTGGATGGTGATGGTCAGCGTCTGTGTGTCGGTGCCGCCGGTGTGGCCGTCGTTGGCCGTGATCGTATAGGTGAGCGTCAGCGTCTCGCCGACAGCCAGGAAGTCGAAGGCTTGTGGCGCCGAATTGAAGGTCCAGCCCAGATTATTGGTTTCGCCCGGGTTGGCCGTCAGCGAGATCGGCGAGACTGTCAGCATGCCGAGCACGGCGGCACTGTTCAGCCCGCCCATGGTGCCGCCGAGGGACACCGAAGTTACCATCGCGGTCACCGTGTCGGAGATATCGGCATCGTTCACCGTCAGGGTGCCGTTCACCGTCAAGGGTGCGTTGGTCTCGATCAACGAGGCGGTCGCGCTGTCGGTCGTCACGAGATGGATATCGGGTTTGTCGTTGGTGCCAGTAAACTGAATGGTGGCCGTGGCCCAGCTCAGCGTGCCATTGCCGAGCTGAATGGCGTAGGTCACTTTATCGGTGAGAACCTCTCCCGCCCCAAGCGCTTGAATCATACTCTCGAGATTCGCCGTGTCGTAGTGGATCGTACCATCAGTGCCTATCCAGATATGGGCACCCAGGTAACTCGTGTCGGTCCCTCCTCCGACACCGCCGGAGTATGTTGCGTCGCGTGTGAGCAGATCCGCCGGAGCAAGTATCTTCGTTGCGGTCTGCACACTGTCTGCGTTATCGATGGAGTAGAGCTGTTTGGCTGCGCCACCCAGATCATTCGCCAAAACATTCAGGATCAGGACACCGGTATCATTTTCTGAGAGGAGAAAAAGGTCATCCTTCGCCTGCGGCGTGTTGGAGAAAGACGTCGTGGTGCCGCCGGCACCGGTGACCTGAGTAGCCATTTTTCAACCCCCCTTTTAAGAACAGACGCCTCATCTGTTTTATCGACAGTACTGAACGACCGGCTGCTTCCAGCCGAAGAAAAACCGCGCGAATCCAGGCAGGCATGAATTTTCGCCCTCATCCAGGCACACCGCCGCGCTTGGAACAGCCGCCTCAAGCTGGCCATTCACGGACGGATATTGACCCGATGCTGCTGGACGCGACGACTGGTCGTCACGCTACGTTCCCTACCCAACCTACATCGTCAAACTCGTGGCTTTCGACCACGAACTTTAGATGCTTCTTATATTAGGAGATTATTAACTCTTATAGAGAGGAAGCGTCAACGCCCAACTTGGCCGAACAGTTAATAGTCGAACATAAGGGGAGCCACAGTCACTAGAATCGAGTTGTGAGATCGAACAGGCGCGCCCGATATGAGCCAGACGGCAGACGTGCGGCTCAGCGTGACCAGAGCCCGCCAGCGCACCACCATACCAACACCGCACCTTGATCGCTGAGTACTTTTCGTGCAGCACGCCAACCCGACAGCCAGCCAGTTCGCTTGAACGGTCGGGGATTCAACTGAGATCACTTAACGCGCCGGACAGCCGGGAAGCTTCATGCCCTTGCTCACGGAGATCTTGAAGCCGGGCAACTCGAACATCTGTCCCACACGCTCCGTAGCACTTCGTGAAACCTCGTCGTTCGGTACGTGCGACCACACCTCCTCGTTCAAGGCCGATTGATCGTCCGAGCGCTGTCGCGATCGGTCTCGTCAGGGATATATTCGCCGGCATTGGCATCGAAGCCGGTCCAGCCGCCAGCCTCGTAAGCCCTGCGGCGTTCGGCAAGATCGACCGATCTGGATTGCCCCAGAATTTCCTCGGCATTTGCAATGAGTTCATCGTCCACCCTGGCCGTGACCAACGTGCCGCCGCGGCGTACGCCCTCCGCATACACGTGGGCATCGTTCTCGGGCACGCCGGACTCCGTCAGAGCGCCGACAATGCCTCCGACCGCACCGCCTGCCACCGCCCCGGCAACGACACCTGTCGCGGTGGCGGCGAGCCAACCCGCCGCGACCACAGGTCCGACGCCCGGGATGGCCATGACCCCCAGCCCTGTCAGCAATCCGCCGGCACCGCCGATCACGGCTCCAATCCCCGCGCCAGCCCCGGCATCCTCGGCAGCCTCCGAACGGTCGCCCTCGTACCAGTCATCCGAGTTGTTGGCGACGATGCTGATGTTCGCATGCGGGACGCCCGTGGCTTCCAGTTCGCGGACCGCGTCGGCCGCGTCGTCATAATTGTCGAACAGTCCAGTTACCGTTTTCATTGATTTCTCCTGATCCGTGCTCACTTGCTGGCGGCAACGACGTTGCCCTGATAGTCCAGGCCGACGGCGAGGCTTTCGCCTGCCTTGGTGGCATGGCCCCGCCAGATGCCCTGGTCGTCCTTGGTAAGCTTCGACACGTTGGTATAGCCTGCACCCTCGATGCGGCTCTTGGCCTGGGCTTCGGTGAAGCTGTTTGCGCCGGGAACGAGAGCGGCGGCATTGGGGGTATTGTCGGTCTTCACCGCCGGTGTTGTCGCTCCCGTGATGGCGTCCTGCCCGGCTGCGATCTTTTCGATCATCTGCTGGTGCGTCTTCAGCGTATCGACCGTTTGCTGGGCGAATGTCTTGAGCCCGGCGTTGTCGCCGCCGCTGGCATAGGTTTCAAACAGCTTGACGGCGTCGGCATGCGCCTTGCGCTGCATGTCGACATAGGCTGGATCGATCGGTGCCTGCGCATTCTTGAGCTTGTCGAGATCGCCCTGGTGCTGGGCATCAAGCGCCGACGGCACTTTCAATTTTTGTTCGCCGGCCACCGTTGCCAGCTTGGCATTGGCCGCGCCGTGATCGCGGATCATCATCTGGGCGAAGTCCTTGATGCTCTGGTCCTGAACCTTGCCCAAGGCAATCTGGCTCGAGTCGACTTCGAACTTGCCGCCGATGGCAGCCTTGTCGACGAAGGCCTGGGCGCTGTCGGCAGCAAAAGCAGGCACGGCGAGAAGAATGGAAGCAGCGGCGAGCGATGCGAAAAATTGTCGTGTTTTCATCGGCTTTGTCCTTGCCTGGGATGCGTCGCCCTAACAGGCCAAGATGCGCTTTGTTCCGATACCCAGACGACATGCCTGCAGGCCCGGCAGCACCACGATCCACGCATGAGGCTGCCGGATTATCTCGCGTGAGATCTGCCACATCGACGTAAAATGTGGAGAAGTGACAGGCGACAGGAACGCCGGCACCATGAACCAGCGTGGCTGCAAAAAAGCCGTGGTCGAGACAAGCAGTTTCCAGGCGCCGCTATTCTACATGCAGCATGGGTTCGAGGAATTCGGCAAAGTCGAATTCGGAATTCCAGGGCATGTACGAATCTTCCTTCGCAAGGACCTGTTGTAAGTCTTGGGACGGGCGCGCACGGATGGCCATCGGCTAGTTGTTTCAAACGCCAGGTGCTCTGGAACAAACCGACGGTTGCGGAGTTAAAGCGCGTCGCGACGCGCACTCTTGCAGCGGCGTGTCGAATAGAGTGCATCCCGCTGGAGAGGCATGTGCGTACTGGACATTTCAGAAAGCCGATTGTCATTCAACCTGGCCGGATAGACCGCGACAGGGTTGTGGTTTCGGTGTCGGACGCAGCCGAAGTGCTGCTGCGGGACTGGCCAAAGCCGACATCCGAGAGGCGTCTTGCCGCGATCAGAGCGTGCCTTGCCGTCATGCGAGGCGAAAAGCCGACAAGGGCGGCACGACAGGCGTTCATCGTTGCGGCCAAGGACGCCAGGATTCTGCTGAGCGAGCAAGTCTGACCGTGGCGGGTCGCCTCAGTGCATGCAAGCTTGGTTCCGCTGGCGCCTGCAAGTGCGATACTGCCGAGATTGGTTCGAAGGGGAGAGATTATGGCTAAGGTTTCAGGTCTCACGCCTGCCGCGGCCAGAGGCGAAGTTCAGGCAGGAGCAACGCACGACAAGACGCCGGGGTTCGATCCCGCCATTGCCCCGCTTGAGACAGACGCAGAGGCCGCGGACACACAAAATCCGGTCGCTAAGACAAGTCCGCCGCGCACTCGTCCAAAATTCGAAAACGATGCCAGCTTTGCCAATGCCATGCGTCCGGTCGAAGGCGAGCCGGAACTGCGGCCTAGCGGCAACTGGCCGGTGTTGGTGATTGCAGCTGTCGTTTTGACAGCAGCCGTGGTCTTCCTGGCGGCAAGCATGCTGCGATGAGACTAATCCCGACGATGCAGCACCCACGACCTATTCCTGGAGGTCCGGCGCGTCCTTCATGCCTGAGAGTTCGGTCATTGGGCACAGCAGCCGCGGTCGCGCGGGATCGGAGATGTCGAGCTTGTCCCAAGGAATGCGGTATAGACCGTCGCGGCGGCGCAATCGGAAAAGATCCAGCACCGCCACGCCTATGGCCGAAGCCGAAAGACGCTCGAAAGCAGCGTAGACCCCGACGTGGAATTCGGTGACGACGAAATCGTCACCATCCCGTTCGGCGCGGATCTCCTCGATATAACCGACATTCTTGCCGCGCTGCGAGAGTACGCGCCGCCCCGCCAGATGCTCGAGATTGACCGTGATCATCATCAAGCTCCCGGAATGCGCCCGATGATATGGTCGCGCAACCAGTCCTGCCAGGCGAAGATCGACGTTTCTCGCACATCGATGTCGAACTCGATATCGATGCCGATATCTTTCACCTTGCGCCAGGCGATCCGATGAGGTTCGCCATGCTGCTTGCCACCCAGCTTGACCGCGAGCCGCGCCATCCAGCGCCCGGGCCGTGCGCCGAGGCGACGCGCCAGGGTGATGGAGCCGAGCTCGATGGCAATGATCCGAGGCGGCTTGCCAGGCCGCAACTGCGCCACCAAACCGTCGACCTTACCGACCTTGACCTGCTCGCGGTCGACCACCTGCTTGTCCAGGAGATCACGCAGCAACTTCATCATGTGCCTCCGAATATCTGCAGCGGGATGGTCACCACCGCCAGTACGAAGCCAAGCGCGATGATGAAGATGACGGCGGCATTTGACAAAATGCCGTTGCGATGCTCGCCGACATAACGTTTGTCGTTCAGCAGAAACAGGAACGGAACGACGGTCAGCGGAAGGCTGGCAGCCGTCAGCGCCATGGAAAAGATGGTGAGCCTCAGCGGGTCAAGACCAAGCGCGATGGGAATAGCCGCCAACAGCAATGATATCGTGTAGGTGGCGCTGAAACCCGGATCGTCGCGCGGCTTGCGATCCTCGCCCCAATTCCAGCCGAACCCTTGGGCCACAAGATAGGCCTGTTGCAACCCGACCTCGAGTGCGGCGCCGAAGCAGGCGATGGCGAGAGAAGCAACAAACAGCACGAAGCCCCAGAAGCCGAATATGGGGATCAGCATCAACGGCAGTTGGTGATAGTCGTCCACCTGGGTGACGCCATGCGTGGCGAGCACGAGAGCGGCCACGATCAACACGCCGATCGAGATGGTGCCCCCGAAGGTCATGCCCAACCCCGCTATGGCCCGATTGGCGCCGAGATAGCTTTTGTCCCACCGGTCCTCGATGGCCCCCGAGGAATAGAACATGAACAGGTAGGGCGATATCGAGGCGCCCAGAATGCTGACCGCCATGAACCAGTAATTGGCGGCATCGTGGACCGGCAGCGAAGGCACGGCGCCCCTTGCGACTGCCGTCCAATCAGGTCTCAGCATCACCGCTCCGACGACGAAACACAGCGTCACCAGACCGAGAAACGACACGCCCTTCTCGATGACGCCGAACGTGCCTTTCCAGAGCAGCAGCCACGCCAGCAAAGCCACCGGCAGTGCCCACCACTGGAAGCCTATGCCCGTGGCAAGTTCGAGCGCGATGGCAACGCCGCCGATCTCTGCGGACAGCACCAGGAAATTGACCAGCAAGGCGGCAAGCAACGGCCATAGAAAGACGTTGAAACCGAACCTTTCGCGGATGCCGTCGGAGATCGTGTGATGGCTCACGGCCGCGAACCGGCCGGACATTTCGACAAGGAAGATGATGCAGACGGTGCCAAGCACCACCGCCCAGATCAACTGGAAGCCAAACATCGCGCCTGCCTGCGCCGCCGTCGCCATGGACCCAACTTCGAGGAAGCCGCCGACGCTGGTGACGACGCCGAGGGATATTTCCATGAGCTTTTTCATGGCTTCGGCGCGAAATACTTGGCGTAGGCGGTAGCGAGCGCACGCGACGCCAGCCGTAAATCCTGTTGCGCGTCTTGGACTTCCAGCCGGTCATCTGCCTGCAGTCCGGCCTCGGCACGCGTCACCCCGACCGACAAATCATTGACTGCTTTTGTCAGAGAAGCTTGCTCGGTGGGTTCACTGATTTCGGCGGACCGGATTTGCGCCCCGACATCGGCAAGCGTCTTGCCGATCGATTGCAGCGTGTCCACCGTGTATGCGGTCGGCGCCGCCCCTGCCGCCCAGGCGTCCAGCGCCATCAACACGGTCTGCGATGCGGACGCCACGGTTCGTGATTGCTGCTCGATCTGATCGGAAGATGAGCATGCCGAGAGCATCAGCAAAAGCAGGCACAAGCAGTCAAGCCTGAGATAGCGGCGGCTAACGATCAAATCAGGCGTTTGGTGCGCCACAGAATAGTCTCCCCGACGCAACAAACCGCGGCCGGCGTGAATCTGATCTAGAGCGCTCGACGAGTCCGTCAACAACCGCGGCTCCCGATCCGGAGCACGAGGCGGTCTCAATCGGGTTTCGATTGCTAGTGGGGTGCTGAACGTCAATCGGGGCGATCCCCGCTCGAAGCGTCTTGGATTCCGTATTCGTGAATGAGGCCGAGAACCTGACTTCTGACTGTGTCGCGCGCGTCGGGCTGGATGAAAAACATCAGCCGCTCGACCGCTTCCACAACTGCTTCCGGCAGATCCGAAACCGCATCGGTGAGTTCGCTGCCATGCTCGTACATATTGTCCGTCAGCTTCTTGTCGAGGTCGGAAAGGATGCCCATCATCCGCACTCCAGATCGGTGCTGTGTTGATCTCAGTTCGACAGCGTCACGGCCAGGTCACCCTCCCCTGTTGCTGCCAGCCATCGATCACTGTTGCCCCGGCATTTCCGTGTTTTCCCTGGGATTTTTCTGGACGCCGGCAGCCGGGGCGGTATCCGCCGGGGCATTGCCGCCCTGGTTCTGCTCCGGCGCGCGTTTCAGCGGCGAGGTCTGCCATCCCATGTCAACGTAGAAAAAGCCGACGACGAAACCGACAATGATGACCGCCGCTATCACCAGCGAGATTATTGCGTTGCGTCGCTCCATTTGCGGCTCCTTCCATCGCCGAACAGCCCATGACGGAAATAGTTCCACAGGCAAGCGCCCTCAGTGAGGACCGGGTCTGGCGCTTGCCGGCCTGGCCTCCAGCGGTGGGGCGATCCGGGATTGGCGGGATTGGATTGAACCAGCGACGTTCCCATCCCGGCAGCGGGGAACAATCAACGAGCGGCGAGGTTTGGTAGTCGCACTTGCGAGGTTCTGCCATGAAACCTGCCGTTACCGATCATGTCGAAATCAAGAAATACGACCACCCGACGGGCGGCTGGGGATCCCTGTCTTCCTTGATCCGTAAAGCCTATGGCGAAGGCCTTCTGATGTCTGGGATATGGAGCACTCTGCTCAAGCAGAACAAGGCAGACGGCTATATGTGCGTTTCATGCTCATGGGCCAAGCCGGCAGAGCCGCGGCCTTTCGAGTTTTGCGAAAATGGCGCCAAGGCCACGCTGTGGGATCAGACGAAGCTGCGCTGCGGCCCCGATTTCTTTGCACGACATTCCGTCACCGAACTGCTCGATTGGCCGGATTGCGAGCTGGAAAAGCAGGGCCGACTGACCGATCCGTTGCGCTACAATGCCGTCACCGACCGCTACGAGCCGGTGTCCTGGAATGAAGCCTTCGCCGAGATCGGCATGGAACTTCGGCGCCTCGATCCGAAATCGGTGGTTTTCTATACGTCCGGCCGGGCCTCTTTGGAGGCTTCCTTCATGTATCAGCTGTTCGCGCGCATCTACGGTTCGTCGAACCTGCCCGATTCTTCCAACATGTGTCACGAATCGACCTCGGTCGGGCTTCCCAGATCAATCGGCTCGCCGGTTGGAACCGTACAACTCGAAGACTTTTCGCAATGCGACATGATGTTCTTCTTCGGCCACAACACCGGGGTGACGGCGCCGCGGCTGTTGCACCCGCTGCAGGAGGCCCGTGAACGCAATGTGCCGGTGTTCACCTTCAACCCCTTGCCGGAGCGAGGGCTCAAGCGCTTCAAGAACCCGCAGAATCCCGTCGACATGCTGTCGCCGGGGCCCGGCACGAAAATGTCCAGCGACTTCTTCCAGGTCCGCGGCGGCGGCGATATCGCCGCCATGACCGGCATCGCCAAGGCTGTGCTCGCGCTCGACGATGCGGCCCGCGAGCAGGGAAGCTCGCGTATCCTCGATATCGGGTTTATCGCGGAACATACGCATGGTTTCGCCGAATTCGAGGCCTATCTGCGCGCTGCCGCGTGGGATGACATCGTCGCCCGGTCGGGCATTGCGCGACCGGATCTGGAGCATGTCGCCGAAGTCTACAGCCGGTCCAATGCGGTGATCGGCAACTATGGCATGGGTCTGACACAGCACAGGCATGGCACCGAAAACGTGCAGATGTTGTGCAATCTGCTGCTGATGCGGGGCAATATGGGAAAACCCGGCGCCGGCATTTCGCCCCTGCGGGGTCATTCCAACGTCCAGGGCCAGCGCACCGTCGGCATATCCGAAAAACCTGAACTCGTTCCGCTCGACAAATTCGCCGAGTTCTATGCATTCGAGCCCCCGCGCGAGAAGGGCCTCGATACGGTCGAGACTTGCGAAGGCGTCATCGCCGGCTCGGTGAAAGGCTTTGTCGGCCTGGGTGGTAATTTCGTCCGCGCCGTGCCCGAAACCGGCCTCGTTGAGAAAGCCTGGCGCAGACTTGGCCTGCATGTCGAAATCGCGACCAAGCTCAACCGAAGTCATCTCCTGCCGGGGGCAGTAACCTATCTGTTGCCCTGCCTGTCCCGGTTGGAAAGAGATCGCCAGGCAAGCGGCGATCAGACCGTTTCCATGGAGGATTCGACCGCCTGCATCCATGGGTCCTTTGGATCGCGCCCGCCGGTTTCGCCAAACCTGCTTTCGGAACCGAAGATCGTCGCGGAGCTGGCCAAGGCCACGGTGCCAGACATGAGTTCGATCCCTTGGGATAAGTGGATTGCCGACTATTCTCGCATCCGTGATGAGATCGAGCGCTGCTTTCCACAGCATTTCCGCCAGTTCAACAAGCGGTTCCTGACACCCGGAGGCTTCCATCGCGACATCAAGGCATCGAAGCGAATTTGGGAAACGCCGAACAAGAAGGCCAATTTCAAGCCGCCCACCACGCTGGAGACAGATCCCGATATCGATGTCTCGGGCCAAAAGGTGCTGACGCTGATCACAGTGCGATCCAACGACCAGTTCAACACGACCGTCTACGGTTATGATGACAGGTTGCGCGGCATCCACGGTACACGCATGGTGTTGCTGATGAATGAGGCCGACATCCAGCGGTTCGGACTGACCGCGGGGCAGCAGATCGATCTCGAAACGCATGCCGATGACGGTGTGGAGCGGCGTGTGCGCGGCCTTCGTGTGACACCCTATTCCGTGCCGCAAGGCAACTGCGCCGGCTATTATCCGGAACTCAATCCCCTGGTGCCCCTATGGCATCGCGCCAAGGAGGCCCACGTTCCGGCCGTCAAGTCCGTTCCCGTAAGAATTGTTTGCTGAGGCCGGAGGCCTCGGTTCCGGCCGGAGAGACGTGTCCGGCGACCGCGCCGTTGGGCACAGAAGCGGCCGTAGCCGCCACTTGGCCTAGCCGCCACTTGGCTTTGGAGATGCCGGCTGGGTTGGCTGCGTACCTTGCTGCTCGCCGCCGGTGCTGGTCTGCGGTGTCGGGTTGGTGTCGGTCGTGGGATTCTTGTCGACCGGTTGGCTGTTCGTAGTATCCGTCTTGGACTTGGCTGGATCGGCATTATCGTTGCACCCCGCCAAGGCGAGCAATGCCGCCGACATCAATAGCACTGCTCTCATGCTGACTTCTCCTGGAGTTCGGGCGAAGCCGTCTGCCAATGACCTATTCGGTCGAACCGCACCGAAAGCCCTTGCTTGACGGCGCTTCTGGCCAGCAGATGGTCCAGTTCGGCATCTTCAATCGGACTTCGTACGACCTGGCGAATGGCTTTGCAGGCAAGTTCCGTCGAGACGAAATCATATCTCCTGCTCCTGGCTACAACATATTGTTCGACCAGCATTTTTACGCGCCTGAGCGCGATTTCTTCGGCGAATTGCATTTTGCTCCTCCTGCACGCCGAACTGCCGAACCGGTACGTTGTTCCCACCCCGGTCCAAAAACATGATCGTCGAGATGATTAAAGGCTCGCGCTTTCCAACAGAAAGCGCGAGCGGATCAGGCTGAGGGGGACCCGATCGTCCAGCATCAAACGAGGGGAGCGATGACGCTGCACGGCTACCGAACTCGCACGGACTTGAGTTGTTCCACTTCGCGGTCCCTGAGGTGTTCACAGTCGAATGAACCCTAAATCGGGCGGGCCGGAGTCACCGGATCGATCGAGGCCAGCACTGCCTGAAATCACGGAGAATGCGTGTCGGGACGAAGCGATGCCAGGTCGGCCAGGGTGTTGAGAAGGGCAGCGTCGCCTGCCGGCTTCGGCACGAATTTGCAGTTTCGGAAGGGTTTGGGAACGTCACGGGGGCCAAATCCGGTCATGAAGGCGAAGGGGATACCGCGAGCCAACAGTGTTTCGGCCACGGGCAGACTTGTTTCACCGTTCAATTGAATGTCCAGCAGCGCCACGTCGACTTTGCCTGCATCGATAAGTTGACGAGCCGCGGCGACCGACGAGACCGGGCCGATCACGGGATAACCCGCCGCACGCAGGCGAGACGCGACGTCTTCGGCGATCAGCCATTCGTCCTCGACCACCAGAACGCGCGGCCTGTCGCTCACGGCGCCTCCTTGTGGTTTGCCGGAAACGCAATCCGGACGCTGAGGCCGTCCTTGTGGAACGCGGTCTCGACATGGCCGCCCAGCCTGTAATCAATTTCACCCTGCAACAAGGTCAGCCCAAAGCCATTGTCCAACGGCGCCTTGACAGGAGGGCCGTCCTTTTCTCGCCAGCCAAATGTGAAACTGTCATCGTCGATCGACCATTGCACACTGACCTTGCCGTCGGTTTTTGACAAAGCGCCATACTTGGCCGCGTTGGTGGCCAGTTCATGGATGGCCATACTCAGGGAGAGCCCCTGTTGCGGACCTAGTTTGACATCCTTGCCATCGAGTTCGATCCGATCGATGCCGAATGGTTCGAGCTCCTGCTGGAGCATTTCCCTGACCGAGGCTTCCTTCCATCTCTCCCGGGTCAGCAGGCCGTAGGCCCGCGACATGGCATGCAGGCGGCCGATCAGCGCATCCGCGAACTCCTCCTTCGTATCAGAACTTTCCCGCGTGCGGCTTGCAATGCTGGCGATCACCGCAAGCATGTTCTTGACCCTATGGTTGAGTTCCGAGATGAGCACCTGCTGATGCTCTTCCGCCTGTGCCAGAGTGGTGACATCGACAAGTGTCACCACCACGCCCTGGATCCTGTTGCCCTTGTCGCGATAGGGATTGATGCGGACCATGTGGAACAGGCCCCTGGCATCGCGTGCCAGATGGTGATTCAGGATCTCGCCTGTCTCGAAGACCTTGTCGATGTGCTGCTTCAACTCGGGGTAGTCGAGCTGGCTAGACAGATCCGTCAGCGGCCGGCCGACATCGGAGGGACGCAGGCTGAAGAAGGATGACGCCGCCGGCGTGAAGGTACGGACCACAAGGCTGCGGTCGAGGAAAATGGTCGCGATGTCGGTGCTTTCGAACAGGTTGCGCAGATCGCCGTTGACGTGGTCGAGCTCCTCTATCTTGGCCGTCAACTCGGCGTTGATCGTGTTGAGCTCCTCGTTGAGCGACTGCATCTCCTCCTTCGAGGCTTCGAGTTCCTCATTGGTGGACTGCGCCTCCTCATTGACGGAGACGAGTTCCTCGTTCGACGATTTGACCTCCTCCAGCGCGGTCTCGTATTCCTCGATCGTCGATTGCAGGCGCTCCCTGGTGTCGCGCAGCTCCCGCTCGAGATCGGCGGTGCTGTCACTGTCACGGCCGCCGCCGTCTTCCTCTGAGCGGGCCTGGGTCGGCCCCGACGGTTCGAACAGGACGAGATAAAGCGGCTCGCCATTGCCACGTTCGGTGAGCGGTTCGATCGTGAGCTTGATCGGCTGGACCCGTTCGTCGTCTTCCTCTACGATGAGGTTTTCCCGCACCACTGTGCGGCGCGTCGTCGTCGCTTCCCGCAACGCGGCGCGGAGGTCCAGTCGCAGCCCACGCCTAGCCATCGTCAGCAACTGCCGGCTGGGAATCCCTTGCGGCGCTTCGAGATATCTGCCGGTCCTGGCCGAATAATAGACGACATCGCCCTCGGCGTTGACCAGGACATGCGGCGGAGCGAAGCGCTCCAGCACCTGCGCCTCGACAGCCTGGCGCAGCGGATAACCGGCGGCTCCCTTCCTTAAGCCGGCGCTTTCAGAGGGAAAGACGCCGGAACGGCTCTCACCGATCAAGGCGGGCAGCCTGATATGCGGCGAGGCATGCTCGCGCGCCTGGAAGAGACGATGTTTCTTGTCGACAGTGGCAAACAGATTGTCGTGCTGCCCAACGCTTTCGGAGGTGCCGAGGAACAGGTAACCGCCGGGCTTCAATGCATAGTGAAAGACAGGGATGACACGGCTCTGGATGCTCGGGCCGAAATAGATCAGCAGATTGCGGCAGGAGACCAGATCCATGCGCGAGAAAGGCGGATCGCGAATGACGCTGTGCGGCGAGAAGATGCACAGTTCCCGTATCTCGTTGCTAATGACATAGCTCTCTCCGTCGCCGTTGAAGAACCGCTGTCGGCGTTCGGGTGAAAGCCCTTGCAGCAAGGCTTCGGGATAGCGTGCCGCCCGGGCCACCGCCAGCGCAGGCTCGTCTATGTCGGTGGCAAATATCTGGACGCGCGGAACGACCGTAAGCTTCTCCATGTGTTCGCGCAGCAGGATGCCGATGGAGAACACCTCCTCGCCCGTGGCGCATCCGGGAACCCAGACCCTGACGGTGTCGCTGGCGGTCTTGCCTTCGAACAACTGCGGTATGATCTTTCGCTCGAGCAACTCGAAGGCATCGGGGTCGCGAAAGAAGTTGGTGACATTGATCAGCAGATCGCGAAAAAGGTTCATCACCTCGCGAGCATCTTTCTTCAGCCAGTCTATATAGGCGCTGATGGAATGGACCTGGGCGATCTGCATGCGTCGCTTCACGCGGCGCAGAAATGTCTTGGTCTTGTAGTCTGAGAAGTCGTGGCCGGAGTGGCTGCGCAGAATGGCGTATATCTGTTCTCGCACCTTATCGATGTCGGCCGTATGGTCGCCATCTTCTTCCGCCAGCCCTTCCAGCGTGTCGAAGCCGCGGGCGAAAGCCTCCAGCTTCGCCCCGATCTCCTCGGCGGGCACAGCGACGTCGACGAGCCCGCTGGCAATAGCGCTCTGTGGCATGTCGGGATTGCGCGGCCCGTAGCCGTCGTGCGCTTGCGCGACAGTGAGGCCACCCCGCTCCTTGATCGCCTTGGCGCCCAGCGTTCCATCGGAATCACCGCCCGACAGAATGACGCCCACGGCATATTCGCCCTGGTCTTCAGCGAGCGCACTAAAGAAGATGTCGACGGGTTTGCGCTCTTGGGTAAGCCCGTTGGGCCGCCGCAGGCGCAGCACACCGTTGGCGATCGCCAGAGTGACGTTTTGTGGCATCACGTAGACGTGGTCAGGTACAACAGCTATGCCATCCTCGGCCACAACGACAGGCATCTCGGTGTAGCGGCTGACAACTTCATGCAACAGACTTTCTCGCTTCGGGCTGAGATGCGTGATGATGATGAACGCCATGCCGGGCTGGCTGGTAACGCCTTTGAACAAGCCTTCCATCGCGGGAATGCCACCCGCGGACGCGCCGATGCCAACGATGGGAAATCTAGTCGATCGGGCAGTCACGGCATGTCCCCCTTTCGCCGACCCGACATGAAGTCTCCTCAAGGCCGGATCGAACAGGACACAACCATATAGCGCGCAAGACGTATGGAACAAGACGTCAGGGATGACGTTGAACCCGATATCAATGGTGGTTCAATGACGAAACGCTCTGCTGACATAAAACTCCGAGCGCCAGTGGTGTCAGGGGCGCCTGGATCGCTAGCAGGTTCCGATGCGGGGCCCGTCCCGAATCGCATGCTGATGCTTGCGAAGCGGTTGCAGGCGGCCCTGGATGACAGAATTCGGAAAGCAAATCCTCTGCATTCTAACCTCCGTTGCAAGAAAGGATGACGACGTGCGCGACCTGCGGGGGCTGCATATTCTGATAGTCGAAGACGAATGGACGATGGCGGGAGATCTTGCGCGGTTTTTCAGCAATATGGGCGCCATAATCCTTGGTCCCGCTGCAACCGTCGAACAGGCTTCCAAACACACCGGGACGGCCGAAGCTGCAATCCTCGACGTCAATCTCAATGGCCGACGCGTGTTTCCAATCGCCGATGAGTTGATGCGCCGGGGTGTCCCCTTCGTGTTCTTCAGTGGCGATGACGACATCGCCATTCCCGACCATCTCCGCTACGCCAGCAATCTGCGGAAATCCTCGGGCAGCCAGGCGGTGTTCAACGCACTCTTTCCCCCGCAAGAATCGGGGCGGGCGACCCCCGGACCGGACCCGTCCGACGACGTCTTCGCGCTTTTGCCCAAACTGCGACTTGCGGCGCGCCTTTTGCTGGGAGACGTCGACGCATCGGATCGGCTCGTCGAGAGGACGCTCGAGCAAGCGATCCGGGATGTCGACCGCAGACAGCTTGGTCAATCCACTGAAAACTGGCTCAACGGCATCATGCGAGAGATGGCGAAAACCCGCGGCGCAAACCTGATGCATTAGTTTTACCCTCCCTCTCAGGCTGAAGTGCTAAGCCGCGGGGCCGTCATTGTTGACCACATCTCGAAAACTGGGCCGTACAGATCAGCCGCTTGGCTTGTCTCATCAGTCCTTCTGATCGCGCTCGACGAATTTGTTGAAACGGCTGGCTTTCCCCTCCCCGGTCTTGGCCTGATACAGAAAGGCCAGATCGTTCTCGTCGAATATCCGGAAGAACTCGTCCCATTCGATGGGCTCGAATGCTTCCTCAGGCTCACCGAAGTCGATCCGCAGGATGCCGCCCTCGCCTTTTGTGCGCACCACTGCCGGCCGGCCGTCCCGCTCCTCGGCCCACTTGCGAATTTCGTCGTGGTCGGTGGTCGTTTGCGACTGAGACATTGAAATCTCCTTTGATCGGCGTTGCCTCATGGGACACGCGGGCTGTCGGGCGTCCTAACAGCACAAGGGCGTCAATGTTCCAGCACCGCGCCGTGATCGCGATGCCGGCTCCCAACGAAGTCCGCCAAAGGAACTTTGTTGAAGCCAGGGAACAAACCTTTTGCCGAAAAGTTCGGGGCGCCGAGGTTACTTGTCTGAGGAGTCGTCGTGAAACGCATATTGGTTACAGGAGGCTGCGGCTTCATCGGCCGGCATGTCGCACAGGAACTCGTCGAGCAGGATTATTCGGTTCGCATCCTCGATGCGCTGCTGGAGCAGGTGCATGCGGGCGAAGCCGTCGCGCTTCCCGCCGGGACCGAACTGATCAAGGGTGATGTCCGAGACCGGGAGGCGGTCGCCAGTGCGCTGGAAGGTGTTGACGCGGTCATTCATCTGGCGGCGGAAGTCGGCGTCGGACAATCGATGTACGAGATCGCGCGCTATGTCGGCGCCAATGATCTCGGCACCGCAACGCTACTTGAAGCACTGATCAAGCACCCGGTCGAACGGATCGTCGTCGCCTCGTCGATGAGCGTCTATGGCGAAGGGCTCTATGCAACGCCAGACGGCCGGCGCATCGACAATGCCCGGCGCAAGGCGAGCGACATCAAAAGCGGGCAATGGAATCCGCTGTCGCCAGAGGGAGCCCCCCTCTCGCCGCTGCCGACGGACGAAGAAAAGCCGGTCGATCTCGCTTCAATCTATGCGCTGACAAAATACGCACAAGAACGCGCTGTGCTGATCTTCGGCGAAGCCTATGGCATCGATGCTGTCGCGTTGCGCCTGTTCAATGTCTTCGGCGCCGGCCAGGCATTGTCGAACCCCTATACCGGCGTGCTGGCCAACTTCGCTTCGCGTCTCGCCAACGGCCAACGGCCAATGATCTTCGAGGATGGCGAACAGAAGCGCGATTTCGTCCATGTGCATGACGTCGCCCGCGCCTTTCGCCTTGCACTGCAGCAACGCCAGGCAAAGGGTCATGTCATCAACATCGGCAGCGGCCGAGCCTACGCGATCAGCGAAGTCGCACGATTGCTGGCCGAGGCCATGGGGACACCGAACCGCTCGCCCGAACTGCTCGGCAAAGCGCGCTCCGGCGATATCCGCAACTGCTTCGCCGATATTTCCAAGGCCCGTGAGCTGCTCGGTTTCGAGCCGGTGCGGCAACTGGAGAATTCGCTCGGCGATTTCGTTTCCTGGGTGCGTAACACGTCCGCCGTCGACCGCGGCGCCGACATGAAACGCGAGCTCGAAGAACGCGGGCTGGTGTCATGAACACACGCAATCGACGCGACGCGCCGGTCGCCATCGTCGGCGGCAGCGGCTTCATAGGATCGAACCTCGCCGACAGCCTGTTGTCGGATGGCGAACCGGTGCTGGTGATCGACAATCTCAGCCGTCCGGGCGTCCAGCAGAACCTTGAATGGCTGGCACAAAAACACGCCAGTCGCCTCACGGTGGAGACCATCGACGTGCGGGACGCCAACGCCTTGGCGCCGGCTCTGACGGGTTCAAAGGCAATTTTCCATCTGGCCGCGCAAACCGCCGTCACCACAAGCCTGGTCCAGCCGGGCGAGGATTTCGACATCAACCTTCGCGGAACATTCAACGTACTGGAGGCGGCGCGACTGAGCGGTGAGCGTATTCCTGTTGTCTTCGCCAGCACCAACAAGGTCTATGGCAGCCTGCCCGACGTCGCGGTCCGCGAGGACGGCGATCGCTATGTGCCTTGCGACAGCGTCATCCAGGCGAACGGCATCGATGAGGCTCGGGGCCTGGACTTCTGCACGCCCTACGGTTGCTCCAAAGGCGCGGCGGACCAGTATGTGCTCGACTACGCCAAATCCTACGGCATGCCGACGGCGGTGCTGCGGATGAGCTGCATCTATGGACCGCGCCAGTTCGGAACCGAGGACCAGGGCTGGGTCGCGCACTTCCTGCTCAGCGCGCTGACGGGACGCCCCATCACCATTTACGGTGACGGCAGGCAAGTGCGCGATATCCTGCATGTTTCCGATGCCGTCGCCGCCTACAGGGCCGTACTCGACCACATCGAGACGACCAAAGGCCAGGCATTCAATCTTGGCGGCGGCCCGGAAAATGCGCTCAGCCTGCGCACGCTGTTGAGCGAGATCCGTGGCCTGACCGGCCATGAGCTTTCAATCCGCCATGATGGCGAACGCACCGGCGACCAGCCCTTCTTCGTCGCCGACACCCGCAAGATCAAAACCGCGCTTGGCTGGATGGCCCAGGTTTCATGGCGCGAAGGCGTCCGCGACCTAGCCGACTGGCTGCAGCGCCACCGACTCGAGCCTCACCCCGAAGCCGTGAGGTACGTCGCATGAAAATCGCTCTGGTAAACCCATTCTGGACCTACGACGACAGCATCTATTTCGGCTGCCGCCAACCACATCTGCCGCTGGAACTCGGCTATTCGAAGGCCCTGCTCGAAGCCGCCGGACATGAGGTGCTGATGCTGGATGGTCAGTTGCAGAAGCTCGACAATTCCGGCCTTTGCGAGCGGGTGGCCGATTTCGCCCCGGCAATGACTGTCGTCAGTACCGCGCCGACCTATCTGTTCT
>NZ_RZQP01000093.1:0-12308 GCF_003998165.1 Mesorhizobium sp. M7A.F.Ca.US.007.01.2.1
TCTTGAGCTGGTCAGACGGCGTCGTTTTCCCAACGATCGAGGAATGCTTCGATCGGCATTGCCTGCATGTCGGGAACCGCTCTGGCGAGCTTTTCGACCGGCCAGTTCCACCAGGCGAGAGCTTCGATCCGCGCCGCGATATCCGGAGCGAAGCGTGGCCGGAGAGCCTTCGCCGGCACGCCGGCGACGATCGCGTAGGGCGGCACATCACGCGTCACCACTGCGTTGGCGCCGACCACCGCGCCATTGCCGATGGTGACCCCGGGCATGATCACCGCGCCGTGGCCGATCCAGACATCATGGCCGATGGTCACGGCTTTCGCCTGCCGCCGTTCGCGGAAGGCGGCATCGACGCCCAGCCAGCGAAAATACTCGTTCGGCCGGTAGCTGAGCTTGTGCTGGGTCAGCCGCTCTATGGGATGCTCCAGCGCATTGATGCGGCTGTTGGCGGCGATCGAGCAGAATTTGCCGATCGTCGTGTAGATCGCTTCCGAATGGCGTTCGAAATAGGAGAAGTCGCCGACGGTGACCTCGCGAAGCACCACCCGCTCGCCGATCGAGGCATAACGCCCAAGCTTGCACGCCTTCAACTCCGCGGTCGGATGGATGCGTGGCTCGGGGTCTTTCGGGACGAGATCTTCGGAACGGTCCATGCCGGCGGCTTTACCCCTAGGCGATTGGTCCCGCAAGCGGGGCCAATCGTCCGTCAGATCGTTTCCCGGCAAGGATTCGCCCAGGCGATTGGTCCCGCAAGCGGGGCCAATCGTGCGCCCGGGAAGGAACTGAATCGCCTATTGCGGCTTGCCTTTGCTCCACACCACGTTCTGGCCGTAGAGCGGCACGGTGGTGACCGACATTTTCGCCGAGCCGTTCTGCACCTGGCGCGAATGCGAGAGATAGATCAGCGTCTCGTTGGCCTTGTCGTAGATGCGGTTCACCACCTGCTTCTTCCAGATCAGGCTGATGCCTTGCTTGAACACTTCCTCGCCGCCCTCGCTCATGTCGATGTCGCCGATGGTGATCGGGCCGGTCTGGCGGCAGGAGATCGAGGAATCGGACGGATCCTCGAACCAGTTGCCCTTGTGCAGGCGATCGATGATGCCGCGATCGAAATAGGAGACATGGCAGGTCACGCCCTCCACCTTGGGGTCCTTGATCGCCTCGACGATGATGTCGTTGCCGAGCCAGTCGACGCCGACCTTGCCGACTTCATCGGCCACGGCGGCCCCGGCACCTAGAACAACGCACGCGGCCAAGGCACCGCCGATCAGTCTTCGCCCAATCAGTCCGTGCCCAATCAGTCGTTGCAAGGGACCCTCCTGCGGTTCGAGTTGCCGGTCACAGGTGGGGCGAGCGGCCCGGCTTTGCAAGCAGATAGGTCGACACCGCAGCGGTTGCGGCAACGCGGCACTTTGCCTGTGCGGGGCCGAACCGCTAAGACTGTCACACAGGCGCGGCATTGAGCCGGCGCGACGATTTCTGCAGACGGACTTTTCTGATGATGCGTTCTATCCTGGTCGGTATTCTCGTCCTGATGGCGGCCGGCATCGGCTGGCTGACCTTCGACTGGTATCGCGGCCACTATGGCGGCGAGCCATTCGGGGCCGCCTTTACTCTGGTCGACCAGAAAGGCGCGCCGATCACCGAAGCCGCCTTCCGGGGCCAGCCCAGCGTCGTCTTCTTCGGCTTCACCCATTGCCCCGAGGTCTGCCCGACCACGCTGTTCGAACTGGCCGGCTGGCTGAAGACGCTCGGCGACGACGGCAAGAACCTGCACGCCTATTTCGTATCGGTCGATCCGGAGCGCGACACGCCTGAGGTGATGAACGCCTATGTCAGCAATTTCTCCGACCGCATCGTCGGCATCACGGGCGCTCCGGACAAGGTCCATGCCATGGCCAAGTCGTTCGGCATCTATTGGAAGAAGGTCGACACCGGCGACGGCGACTACACGATGGATCATACCGCCTCGGTGCTGCTGCTCAACGCCAAGGGCGATTTTGCCGGCACAATCGCCTACGGCGAAAGCGCCGATACGGCCATCGCCAAGCTGAAGCGGCTGGCGGCGAAAGGCTGATTACCATTTCATGACCCAGACGCGCCTTTACTTCACCACCGGAAAGATCGAGTCCGTCAGCATTTTCGCGGCGCTTGAGGCGGCCTTCGAGGAAGAGGGGCTGCCGATCGCCGTGCTGGAGGTCGACGAGGACAAGGACATCCACGAAGTGTCGCTCTATGCCGATGGCGACGTCGATGCGGTCGAGACCCGCTTGAAGGACATCCTTGCCGGCCTTTCCCTGTCGAAGCCGATCGAGCGCGAGCCCCTGCCCGACATCGACTGGGTGGCGCATTCGCTGGAAGAGTTGAAGCCGGTGCGTGCCGGACGTTTCTTCGTCCACGGCGCACATGACCGCAGGAAACGCCACAGCGGCGAACTCGCCATCGAAATCGAAGCCGGCCTTGCCTTCGGCACCGGCCATCACGGCACCACCGCCGGCTGCCTGGAAATGCTGGAAAGAGTGGTCCGGCGCGAACACCCGCGCAATGCGCTCGACCTCGGCACCGGCAGCGCGGTACTGGCGATCGCCGTCGCCAAGCTGGCGCACATTCCGGTGCTGGCCACCGACATCGATCCGGTGGCGGTGCGGGTGGCTGCCGCCAATGCGCGGCTCAACCACGTCAAGGCACTGGTGGAAACAGCAACCGCGCCCGGCTTTCACCATCCGATCTTCGGCAAGCGCGCACCCTTCGATCTGATCGTCGCCAACATATTGGCGCGGCCGCTGATGCGGCTGGCGCCGCAAATGGCCCATCATATCGCACTTGGCGGCTCGATCGTGCTGTCGGGCATCCTCGAGCGCCAGCGGGACGCGGTCATCTCGGCCTATGTCGGCCAGAATTTCCGCCATGTCAGAACCTTGCACCGCGAGGGCTGGGTGACGATCCACCTGAAGCATTAGACCGGCACCGACCGAGCTTGGACCAAATTCCCCCAGTTGTCAGTCCGGCGATGCTGTAGCAGGTTGCGCGCAGCCGGAAATCGATTCCGATTTCCGCGACCGTACGCTACGGTTGCGCGGACATGCAGGAGGCCCACCATGTTCCAGACCTTCGATTCCGCGGGCGACCCGGCCGTCGGCAAACCGCGCGTGGCGCTGCTGCGCCAATGGCTTGAAGTTAACGGGCTGGACGGCTTCATCGTCCCGCGTGCCGACGAGCATCAGGGCGAATATGTCGCCGATCGTTCGGCGCGGCTGAAATGGCTGACCGGCTTCAGCGGCTCGGCCGGCGTCGCCATCGTCCTGCGCGACCGCGCCTTCGTCTTTGTCGACGGGCGCTACACGCTGCAGGTGCGCAGCGAGGTCGATCTCGACGTCTTTTCAATCGAAAGCCTGGTCGACAATCCGCCGGCTGTCTGGCTGAAAGACAATCTTGGCAAGGGCGCACGGCTCGGCTTCGATCCATGGCTGCACACGATCAGCGAGGTCAAGGCGCTGCAGGCCTCAGTCGACAAGAACGGCGCCGTACTGGTGCCGCTCGACAAAAACCCGATCGACATCATCTGGAAGGATCAGCCCGACGCGCCGGTGGCTCCCGTCGAGCTCCACCCGATCGGCTTTGCCGGCGAGCTCGCCAAGGACAAGCTGGCGCGGCTGGCGGCGGCGATCGCCAAGGACGGCGCCACCCATGCGGTGCTGACCGACCCCTCCTCCATCGCCTGGGCCTTCAACATCCGTGGCGGCGACGTGCCGCACACGCCGCTGGCGCTCGGCTTCGCCATCCTCGCCGCCGATAGGTCGCACCAGCTTTTCATGGATAAGCGCAAATTCTCGCGCCAGGTCGCCGCCTACCTCACCCAGCTCGCCGAGCCGCATGAGCCCGGCGAATTCGAAGCCGCGATCACAGCGCTTGCCAAGAGTGGCGCGAAAATCGCGCTCGACCCGGTGCTGGCGGCTGACCGGCTGCGCATGCTGGTCGAGGACAATGGCGGCGCCGTCATTGCAGCAGCAGATCCTGCCCGAATCCCGCGCGCCACCAAGAACCAGGCCGAGATCAACGGCTCGCGCGCCGCGCATCGCCGTGACGGTGCGGCCGTGGCGAAATTGCTGTGCTGGCTGGAGCGGCAAAAACCCGGCTCGCTCGACGAGATCGCTGTCGTCACCAGGCTGGAGGAACAGCGCCGGCGGACCGGCGAGGAAACCCAGATGCCGCTGCGCGACGTCTCCTTCGACACCATTTCGGGCGCCGGCCCGAACGGCGCCATCATGCATTACCGCGTGTCGCGCGCCACCAGCCGCAAGCTGCAGGCCGGCGAGCTGTTCCTGCTCGATTCCGGCGCGCAGTATCAGGACGGCACCACCGACATCACCCGCACCGTGCCGATCGGCCAGCCGACGCAGGAGATGCGCGAACGCTTCACCCTGGTGCTGAAAGGCATGATCGGCATTTCCACCTTGCGCTTTCCCGCCGGCACGCGCGGCTCCGAGATCGATGCCGTCGCGCGCATGGCGCTGTGGAAGCACGGCTGCGACTTCGCCCACGGCACCGGCCATGGCGTCGGCTCGTATCTGGCCGTGCATGAAGGGCCGCAGCGTATCGCCCGCACCGGCACCGAAAAGCTGCTAGAAGGCATGATGCTGTCCAACGAGCCCGGCTACTACAAGGAAGGCTCCTACGGCATCCGCATCGAGAACCTGATCCTGGTGACGCCGGCGCAAGAGATCGAGGGCGGCGACATCGCCATGCACGGCTTCGAGACGCTGACGCTGGCGCCGATCGATACCAGGCTGGTGCAGTCGGACCTTCTGACGCGTGACGAGCTGCATTGGCTGGACTCGTACCACGCGCGCGTGCTGGCCGAGATCGGCCCGATGCTCGACGGCGAAACGCTGGCCTGGCTGGAGAAGGCCACCGCGCCGCTGCCGCACGACGCGAAGATTTGATTTTCTGAGGCGCCGAGGGCGTGTCGGGATTCAGGTCAGGACGAGCCGAAAACGATGGGTTCCGTGAACCGGAGCGGAGCGTACTTTTGGGTACGGAGCTCAGTTCTACCGCAATGCGGTAGAACTGGGAAGCGCAGGAAGCCGCCGTTTGCAGGCCGTCATCACCTGAATATCGATACGCCCTACCCGACGAACTGCCGCGCCACGATCAATACCGCCGCGCCCGCCAAAAACATCGCCATCAACCCACCGCGCAGCGAAACCACGGCGGTGACCACCAGTGCGGCCCATTCCGCCGGGCCGGCGTTCAACAGCTCGGGCGCTACCAGCGTCGTCAGCACCGCCGCCGGCACGGCATTGAGGCCGGCCTCGACGCGGGGATGGATGGTATCGAAGCGCGATATCACCAGGTGCCCGCCGATGCGCGTCAGATAGGTCGCGATTGCGCCGGCGATAATGATCCAGAAGGTCGTGCTCATGGCCGTGCCTTTACGCCGCTATGGTGGGGAGGCAGGATGACCGCCAGCAGCACACCGGCAACAGCGCCAATCGAGACATGCCAGGGCGAGCCCACGGTCTTGTAGGCGATGATGGAGGCGGCAGCGCTGGCAATGACCACCGGCAGCCACAGAGGCCGCTTGCGGAAGCCCAGCACGAGACCGAGGAAATAGATCGGCAGCAGGAAATCGATGCCCAGCGCGTGCGTGTCGGGGATCAGCTTGCCGAACAGCGCACCAAGCGCGCTTTCGACGATCCAGAACAGATAGACAGGCAAGCCAAGTCCCAGATACCAGGCAAAGCCGACCGTCTGGCCGGATTGCGCCCTCGCCTCGGCCACCGCGAATTGCGGATCGGTGAGGATGAAATAGCCTAGTACCTGCTGGATGACAGGCCAGTGCGCGATGCGCCGGCCGATGCCGGCGGAATAGAGCACGTGGCGGAAATTGACGGCGAAGATCGACAGCACGATCAGCCACGGCGCCACATGCTGGCCGAACAGCTGGATGCCGACCATCTGGCTGGCGCCGCCATAGACCAGCGCACTCATCAGAAAGGCTTCCAGGACCGAGAAGCCATTGTCCACGGCGAGCGCGCCGAACAGCACCGCAAACGGCGCCGAGGCCACCACCACAGGCATCGACAGCCGCACGCCTTGCCAGAAATCGCTTCTGTCGCCGCTCTCGGAAATTACGTCCGTCGCCATCAACCACTCCTGATGCATGTCGCCCAAAAGGGGGATAACGACATGCACAACAACAAGGGAAGCGCGGTATGTAGGTGGCGCGGCTTGCCGTGTCACACGAATTCGCTTGAGCCAAACGATCAGCGGAAATGATCGCTGGATCGGCTGAGTTAGACGCTTATTCCTTCAGGATCTTGCCCTCGATCGCCCTGCCCCAGTCGAGCAGCGGCTTGGCGCGCAAGGTGAAATCGACGAGCTCGTCGACCAGATCAGCCGTATGGATTCCCGCGGGATCGATAACATGCTGGACGACAAAATGCCGGTTGCGGATGGCGGCGACAAGGTCGGGATCGCTGATTTCCTCGAAGCCGCGTGGCGTACGCTTCATACGGCCTTCGGTCTCGAGTTCAAGCCGGTTCTTCTTCAACGCCGCCACCAGGGCGCGAAACCTGTCCGGCTTCGTCGCGATGGCTTTGCGCATCGCCAGCAGCAGCGCCGGCTCCGGCTGCCACCAGGCAATGTCGGCGAAGCAGCGCTCAAGCCCGACATGGACGTAGAACACGCCCTGCTCCATCTTGGTGCCGTCGGGCGACAGGATGGCAGACAAATGCCTGTTGTAAGGCCGCTTGTCCTTGGCGAAGCGCACGTCGCGGTTGATTCGGAACAGCGACTTCTTGCGGTCGCCGCGCAGGCCGAGACCCGCCTTTGCGAAGCGCTCGGTCAGCGTGTCGACGAGATCACTGAGCGGATCGCGCAATTCCTGTTCGAACAGGTCACGGTTCTCCAAAAACCACTCTCGGCTCTGGTGGAAATCCAGCGCCTTGAGGAACGGAATGGCTTTTGGGCCGAACCCTTTGAATGCGCCGTCCATCAGGCCTTGCCGATCCGCGCCAGCCAGGCATCTTCGTCGATGACCTCGATGCCGAGTTCGCTGGCGAGCTTGAGCTTGGAGCCGGCACCCGGCCCGGCGACCACCAGATCCGTCTTCGCCGAAACCGAGCCCGCGACCTTGGCGCCGAGGCGCTCCGCCATCGCCTTGGCCTCGGAGCGTGTCATCTTTTCCAGCGAGCCGGTGAACACGACAGTCTTGCCCGCGACCTCGCTGTCGGCCGAGACGTTGACGATATACGGCTTCGGCTTGACTTGGCGGAGCAACGCATCAAGCACGTCGTCATTGCGCTCATTGCCGAAGAAGTCGCGAAGCGCATCGATCACCGTGTCGCCAATGCCGTTGACCGACGGGAAGACACTATGCGGATCCTCCGCTGCCGCTGTTTCCTTACCCACGCGGATCAGTTCCTCGATGGTCGAGAAGGTGCGGGCAAGCACAGCCGCCGTCGTTTCGCCGATATGGCGGATGCCGAGCGCGAAGATGAAACGGTCGAGTTCCGGCTCGCGGCGTGAGTCGATGGCCGCGAACAGCTTGTCGAGGCCCTCATAATTGCGGTCCTCGACGCTGCGCACGTTCTTGCGCGTCTTGCCCGATGCGGCCTCGCGCTGCCTCGCCTGTTCCTCGCGCCGTTCCGCCAGCGCCCTGGTGACAGCCGGACGGCGATCCCTGAGCGTGAAGATATCGGCGGCGGTCCTGATCAATCCCGCGTTGAAGAACGTGTCTATGTTCTCCGCGCCGAGGCCTTCGATGTCCAGGGCACCGCGCGACACGAAGTGGCGCAATCCTTCCACCGCCTGCGCCGGGCAGATCAGCTCGCCGGTGCAGCGGCGGCGGGAATCCTCCTTGCCGGTCTTCTCGTTGATCTCGCGCGTCGCCGGCGAGCCGCATATCGGACAGGTGTGCGGGAATTCGTACGGCACGGCATCGGCCGGCCGCTTGTCGATGACGACGCTGACGATCTGCGGAATGACATCGCCTGCCCGCTGGATCACGACCGTATCGCCGATGCGCACGTCGATGCCGTCGCGGATCGGCTGGCCGGTCGAGTCCAGGCCCTTGATGTAATCCTCATTGTGCAGCGTGACGTTCTCGACCACGACGCCGCCGACCGTGACCGGCGCCAGCCGCGCGACCGGCGCCAGCGTACCGGTACGGCCGACCTGGATGTCGATCTTCTGCACGGTCGTCATCGCCTGTTCGGCCGGAAATTTATGCGCGATCGCCCAGCGCGGTTCGCCGGTGACGAAGCCCCAGCGGCGCTGCAACTCCAGCTGGTCGACCTTGTAGACGACGCCGTCGATATCGTAGCCGAGCGCCGAGCGCTGCTCCTCGATCCGATGATAATGCGCGATCAACTCCTCGGCCGATTTCGCCCGCACCATCAGCGGACTGATCTTGAATCCCCACTCGGCGAATTTCTGCACCGAATCATACTGGGTCGGAGCCGGATCCGCTGTCGTGTAACCCCAGGCATAGGCGAAGAATTTGAGGTTGCGGCTGGCGGTGACGGATGGATCCTTCTGGCGCAGCGACCCGGCCGCCGTGTTGCGCGGATTGACGTAGTCCTGGCCGCCGACGGCGGCCGAGCGCTGCTTCAGCGCCTCGAATTCCGCATAGGTCATGTAGACCTCGCCGCGGATCTCGATGGTTTCGGGCCAGCCCGAGCCTTTCAGCTTTGCAGGGATGTCGGCGATGGTCTTCAAATTGGCGGTGATGTCTTCGCCGACGGCGCCGTTGCCACGCGTTGCGCCCTGCACGAACACACCGTTTTCGTAACGCAGCGAAGCCGATAGCCCGTCGATCTTCGGTTCGGCCGTGAACGCAATGTCGAGTTCCTTGTCGCGATCGAAGAACCGCCGCCCGCGTTCGATGAAATCCGTGACATCATCGTCGGTATAGGCCTTGGCAAGGCTGAGCATCGGCACCGCGTGGCGCACCTTGGTAAAGCCTTCCGCGGGTGCCGCACCAACCCTGAGCGATGGCGAATCCTCGCGCACCAGCGCTGGAAAGCGCTCCTCGATGGCAAGGTTGCGCCGCGCCAGCGCATCATATTCCGCGTCGCTGATAACAGGCGCGTCTTCGGTATGATAGCGCCGGTCGTGCTCGGCGATCTCTTCCGCCAGCCGCTTCAGCTCGGCTTCGGCCTCGCTCTCACTGAGCGAATCGACAGGTTTTTCAGCCATGCTTTCCTTCCCCGGACGGTGGCCCGCCACAATAGATCAGGATTTTGGGAAAATCATTCCTGAACAGCAGGATGGAGCCATATCCTGACTCGATCCCTGACACGCGTTGTTCTTATGCCGCCGTGGTGTTTTCACGCAGCAATCGCTCGGCGGCGGCGCGCGCCTCGTCGGTGATGGTGGCGCCGGCCAGCATGCGCGCGATCTCTTCCTGCCGCGCCGGCCGGTCCATCTCGGCAATGCCGGTGGCGACACGGTCGGTGGTGCCGGATTTGGAGATCAGGAAATGCGTCGCCGCGCGTGCCGCGACCTGTGGCGCATGCGTCACCGAGAGCACCTGGACGCGCTTCGACAGCCGCGCCAGCCGCTGGCCGATCGCGTCGGCGACAGCGCCGCCCACCCCAGTATCGATTTCATCGAAAACCAGCGTCGGCGCCGAGCCGCGGTCGGCCAGCGCGACCTTCAACGCCAGAAGGAAGCGCGAAAGTTCGCCGCCGGACGCCACTTTCATCATCGGCCCGGGCCGCGTGCCTGGATTGGTGCGCACCCAGAATTCGATCTGGTCGATGCCCTCTTCCATGCGGCTCTCGGCCTCGCTCTTCATTTCCACGATGAAGGCCGCGCGTTCGAGCTTCAGGGCCGGCAGTTCCGCCATGACCGCCTTGGTCAGGCCGACCGCCGCCGCATGACGAAGCGAGGACAGCTGCGCGGCGGCAATGTCGTAGGTCTCGCGTGCCGCGGCGGCCTGCTTTTCCAGCCCGTGCAAGCGCTCCTCGCCGGCATCGAGATCGGCAAGATCGGCCGACATCGTGTCGCGAAGCTGCGCCAGATCGTCGACGGCGACGCTGTGCTTGCGCGAGGCCGCGCGCAGCGAAAACAGCCGCTCCTCCGCCTTCTCCAACCGCTGCGGATCATATTCGGTGGCGCGCAGTGCGGCCTCGACCCCCGATTGCGCCGCGTCAAGCGACAACATCGCCTCGTCGAGCGACTTGACGACGTCGTCGAGCAGGCCGGGCGCCTCGGTCACCTTGCGCTGCAGCCGCCGCAGCAGGCTGGCCAGTTGCGGCAAGGGCGAGGACGGGCCGGACAGCACATCCTGCGCATCATGGATTTCGGAAGCGATCTTCTCGGCCCGCATCATCGACGCCCGCAGTTCGGCGAGATCCGTCTCCTCACCCGGCTGCGGATCGAGCTTGCTCAATTCCGCCACCGCCGCGCGCAGATAGTCGGCCTCGCGCGCGGCCGCCGCCACCTTGGCGCGGTGGCGCGACAACTCCTGCTCGCAGGCGCGCCAGTGCCGCCATGCCTCGCCAGTCGAGCGAACGGCGCCGAGATGGCCGCCGAAAGCATCGAGCACCTCGCGGTGAGCGCCGGGATCGACCAGAGCACGTTCATCGTGCTGGCCGTGGATCTCGACCAACGCGCGCCCGACATCGCGCATCAAGGTGACGCTCGAAGGCTGATCGTTGACGAAGACACGGGTACGGCCGTCCGCGGTCTGAAGGCGGCGCAGGATGATGTCGCCGTCATCCTCGATGGCATTGTCGGCTAGCAGCGCACGGGCCGGATGATTGCGCGGCACGTCGAAGACGGCGATAACCTGGCCTTGCGCCGCGCCATGGCGCACCAGCGACGCGTCACCGCGCGCACCAAGCGCCAGCGACAGGGCATCGAGCAGGATGGACTTGCCGGCACCGGTTTCGCCGGTCAGCACCGAAAGACCCGGCTGGAAGTCGATATCCAGCTTCTCGATCAGGACGATATCGCGGATCGACAGTCTGGAGAGCATCAGAACCCGAATCTAGGACGGCACGCGACCATTTGCAGTCGCAGCGGCGCACTATCTTTTTGTTTGAGCACCGGATCAATCCGAAAAAAGCGCTGCGTACGCTTCGATCCGATGCTCCAAGCAGGTTCCGCAAAAGTGTTCCGCGGTTTTGCGACAAGAACCTGCGACAAACAACGAAATCAGGCAGACGGCGCGTTGGCGAAGCCCGCGACGTCTGCTTGGGGGGTCAAGCCCCGGTGATCAATTTCCCGGCCTTGGATATCCACGATCCGGCATTTTCGCGCGGTGCAAGCCCATTGCTTTGCAACAGCTTGTAGGAATCCTTGTACCACGAGCTGTCGGGATAGTTGGTGCCGAGCACGGCGGCGGCCGTCTGCGCCTCCGAAGTCAGACCCATCGCGTAATAGCTTTCGGTCAGGCGGGCGAGCGCCTCCTCGACATGGCGCGTGTTGGAATAATTCTCGACCACGGTGCGGAAGCGCTTGACGGCGGCGATGTATTCCCGGCGCTCGAGATAGTAGCGGCCGATCTGCATTTCCTTGCCGGCCAACTGATCGTTGGCGAAGCGGATCTTTTCCTTGGCGTCGTCGACATATTCCGATGTCGGCCAGCGCGTCACCAGATCCTGCATTGTCTGAACGGTTTGGCGCGCTTCCTTCTGGTCCTGCGTCACGTCCTTGATCTGGCGGTAATAGCTCAAGCCGATGATGTACTGCGCATAGGCGGCGTCATCGGTCGATGGATAGAGCGTGAGGTAGCGCTTGGCCGAGCCGATCGCCTCGTCGTAATTGCCCTGGCGATAATCGGCGAAAGCGCCCATCACCATCGATTTGCGAGCCCATTCCGAATAGGGGTGCTGGCGGTCGACGGCGTCGAACTTGCGGCTCGCCTCCTGCAGGCGTCCGGCATTGAGATTGGCAAGGCCCTGATTGTAGAGAACATCGGCCGGTTCGGTCTGGTCGACATAGGTCGACAGGTCGATATCTTTCTCCGACGACATGCAGGCCGACAGGAAGAGCGATGGAACAACTACTGAAAGCGCCAGGAAAACGGCCCTCTGCGGTGCTTTCAATTGACCAACTCGCTTGAAGAACATGATTGGATCTCGCCCTTTCGGCGCTATTTCAATGCCAGTTGCATGCCATTGTTTCAAAACTGGTCCCCACTTTTGAACGACATGCACTAATCGACGGCAGCAGCCATAAACCATAACCGCCTTGCCCGGCAACGCTATCTCCGGCCAATCGCACATTTTTGTGGCGGCCGGACGCAGCTTGGACATCAATGCAATTTCACTGGCGGGGGGTGGATTTCTTCCAAA
>NZ_RZQP01000093.1:12318-22366 GCF_003998165.1 Mesorhizobium sp. M7A.F.Ca.US.007.01.2.1
CATGGAACCCGAAAAACCTGGGAAAATCAGATCATCCAGGGCGCGTAGAGCGGCGCGTTGACGGCGTTCATCTCGGCGCTGCGGCCACGCTCCCGGCGCGTCGTCTCGACGATCTCGAACGCCGTGCGATCCGACAGCAGGCGGCGCAGGGCCGCGGCATTCATCCTGTGGCCGCCGCGATAGGAGCGGAAGCAGCCGATGAAACGGGCGCCGGCCAGCGCCAGGTCGCCCATGGCGTCCAGCGTTTTATGGCGCACGAATTCGTTGGGATAGCGCAGGCCGCCCATGTTGATGACGCGGTTGTCGTCGCCGATCACCAGCGAATTCTCCAGCGAGGAGCCGAGCGCATAGCCTGCAGCCCACAGCCGCTCGACATCCTTCATGAAGCCGAAGGTGCGGGCGCGCGCGATGTCGCGACGGAAAATATCGGCATTGAGGTCGGAGGCAAACAGCTGACGGCCGATCGCCGGGCTTTCGAAGTCGATCTCGATCTCGAAACGGGTTCCGTCATAGGGCCGAAACTCCGCCCACGAGGCGCCGTTCTCGATGCGGACCGGCTTGATGACCCTGATATAGCGGCGCTTGACCGAAAGCGTCTCGATGCCCGCCTGGTCGATGGCTTCGACGAACGCCATGGCGCTGCCATCGAAGATCGGAACCTCGGAACCGTCGATCTCGACAGCGACATTGTCGATGCCGAGCCCAAACAGCGCCGCCATGATGTGCTCGACCGTGGCGATATGCTCGCCGGCGGGATCACCAAGCATGGTGCACAGGTCGGTGGCGCCGACTTCCGAAACCAGGGCACGAAACTCGCGGCCCTGCTCGGCACCGTTGAAAAGCTGGAAAACGATGCCGGTGTCGGCATCCGCCGGCATGAAGCTGATGGACACTTCCTTGCCGCTGTGGACGCCGGTGCCGGTAAGCGACGCGCGCGTCTTCAATGTCGTCTGATAGTCGTGCAAGACAATCCCCATAAGCCCGTAATGCCTAGGTCCGCTTCTCCAGCCCGAGGGCGCGGCTCTTGTGTGAATCGGTTGGCAGGGCGACTTCCCCCGAAATCCCGGCAAACCGATGATGGTAGGCAGCGAAGATAATGTCCCGTCAGGGAGACTCCAAATCACGGTTTCTTACTCTGTGTAACCGCGAACTGGAATGGGTGCGACTTTGTAAGTTATTGAAATCACATCATTTAAAACGTTAACAGGCAAGCGATTCCTCGCTTGCCTGTTAACAAATGTTACAGTCCGTTTACCAATCAGTTGGCCTGGCGGCGCAGGAACGCCGGAATCTCCAGCTGATCGTCTTCCTGAGTCGTCCTCACCTGCGGCGTCAGGCGGCCCTGATCGTCGAGTTGGCCACGGCGCGGCGCATAGAGCTGCGCATCCTGGCTGGCGAGGCGGCGCACTTCGGGCGCCGCCTGGCGCAGCTTGGGCTCACGCGGCTGCGCCGGCTGCAGCCTTGCGGGTTCTTCCTCGCGGCGGGTCAGTCCGTTGGTCAGGCGCTTCAGCAGGCCCATCGGTCCGCTGTTGTTCTCGTGGTCCACCGGGCGGCTCTTGGCATCCACCTCGGCCTTGACGACCGGCGGAAAGTCCTCGACGCGCGGCATACGCTGAGGTGCCATGGCAACAGGCTGCGGGGCTTCGCGCAGCATCTCGCGCGGCTGCGGGGCCGGCTGCATCTGCTGGACCACCGGCTGCGGCATCGGCTGTGCTGGCGGCGCCTGGAAGATCTTGCTCTGTGGGCGGAAATCTTCTGCGTGAGCGACAGGAGCCGGGCGCGCCTGCGCCATCGCCGCGGCATTGGCTTCGGCCAGTTGGATGGCTTCGGCGACAGGGTCGACAGCGCGTGGCTCGTAGGCCGCCTGCTGAACAGGCGCCGGGCGAGCCTCCGCGATCTGAGCCGCCGGGCGGCTGACCGGCTTCGGAGGCGCCGTGCGGATCGAGATCGGCGCAGCGGCGATTTCAGCCGCCGATTTGTCGATGCCGGTGGCAACCACCGAGACGCGGATGACGCCTTCGAGTTCCTCGTCGAAAGTGGCGCCCAGGATGATGTTGGCGTCCTGGTCGACTTCCTCGCGGATACGGGTCGCCGCTTCGTCGACTTCGAACAGCGTCAGGTCGCGGCCGCCCGTGATCGAGATCAGCAGGCCCTTGGCGCCCTTCATCGAGGTTTCGTCGAGCAGCGGGTTGGCGATCGCCGCTTCGGCGGCGGCCATCGCGCGGCCCTCGCCGGAAGCCTCGCCGGTGCCCATCATCGCCTTGCCCATCTCGCGCATGACCGAGCGCACGTCGGCGAAATCGAGATTGATCAGACCTTCCTTGACCATCAGGTCGGTGATGCAGGCGACACCGGAATAGAGCACCTGGTCGGCCATGGCGAAGGCATCGGCGAAGGTGGTCTTGTCATTGGCCAGCCGGAACAGGTTCTGGTTGGGGATGACGATCAGCGTATCGACGCATTTCTGCAATTCCTCGATGCCGAAGTCCGCGGTCTTCATGCGGCGCTGGCCTTCGAAGTGGAACGGCTTGGTGACGACGCCGACGGTGAGGATGCCCTTTTCGCGCGCTGCGCGGGCAACGACGGGAGCAGCACCGGTGCCGGTGCCGCCGCCCATACCGGCTGTCACGAAGCACATATGGGTGTTGGTCAGGTGATCGAGGATTTCATCGATGCACTCTTCCGCCGCCGCACGGCCGACTTCCGGCTGCGATCCCGCACCGAGCCCCTCGGTGACGTGAGCGCCGAGCTGGATCAGGCGGCCTGCCTTCGACATGGTCAGCGCCTGCGCGTCGGTGTTGGCCACCACGAACTCGACGCCGCGCAAACCGGCGGTGATCATGTTGTTGACGGCATTGCCGCCGCCGCCGCCGACACCGAACACGGTGATGCGCGGCTTAAGCTCGGTGATGTCCGGCTTTTGCAGATTGATGGTCATTGTCTCCGTCCTTTGCCTTTCACGCCGCTTCGCCGCCGCGGCCGCCTATGGGGCTGTCCCCGTCAATTTTAGAAACTGTCTCTCAACCACTGACTCATGCGATGCAGTTTTCCGCCCGTTCCGGTCATTTTGAGACCGGAAATTCCTTTCGCCGGATGGCTCTCGAAGCTCGCCATCTGCGGGTAGATCAGAAGCCCCACCGCGGCCGAGAAGGCCGGCCCCTTCGCCGCTTCCGGCAGGCCGGCCACGCCGAGCGGGCGGCCGATGCGCACATTTCGTCCCAGGATGCGGCGCGCCGCCTCCGGCAGGCCGGCAAGCTGGCTGGCGCCGCCGGTAAGAACCACACGCTTGCCCACTGCATTGCCATAGCCGGACTTGTTCAGCCGGTCGCGCAGCAGTTCGAGCGTCTCGTCGATGCGGGCGCGCACGATGCGCGTCATCACCGAGCGCGGGATCTGCAAGGGCACGTCGCCATCGTCGCCGATCGGCTGGATCGAGACCAGGTCGCGATCGTCGGCGCTGCCGGGCAGCGCCGAACCATGCATCACCTTCAGCCGTTCGGCGGCATCAAGCGAGGTCGACAGCCCCTTGGCCATGTCCAGCGTAACATGGTTGCCGCCGATGGCGATGGCATCGCCATGGACGAACTTGCCTTCCGAAAACACCGAGATCGTCGTCGTGCCGCCGCCCATGTCGATGCAGGCCGCACCCATTTCCAGCTCGTCGTCGACCAGCGCCGCCAGCCCGCTGGCATAGGGCGTCGCCACCATGCGCTCGACCGACAGATGCGAACGGTTGATGGACAGCTCCAGATTGCGCATCGGCGCGGCGTCGCCGGTCAGCACATGCATGTCGACGCCGAGTGCGTCGCCGACCATGCCGCGCGGATCGCGCACGCCGCGTTCGGCATCCAGCGAGAAGCCGACGGGAAGCGAATGGATCACTTCGCGCTCGGCCTTCAGCGCCTGCTTGGCGCCAGCACCGAGAACGCGCTTGATGTCGGCCTCGTCGGCCTCGTGGCCGCCAAGATTGATGGTGGCGGAGAAGGCTTCGCTCTTCAGCCGGCCGGCCGTCATGTTGACGATCAGCGAATCGACCGTCAGCCCGGCCATGCGCTCGGCTGCGTCGACGGAAAGGCGGATGGCATGCTCCGCCCTGTCGAGATCGACCACGACACCCGACTTCACGCCTTGCGACTTCTGATGGCCGATGCCGATCACCTGGATCCGGTGCGAACGGCCGCGCAGCAGCTTGCCGTCATCGCACGGCTTGAGCTTGGCCACCATGCAGCAGACCTTGCTCGAACCGACATCCAGCACCGTCAGGGTGCCAGACCGGCGCGACGCGGCATCGCCAGGACTGCCAAGCCAGCTCATATCTTCGTCTCCGGCTTGCGCTTCAGGCTCTTGGGTTTCTCGTTGAGGGCGGCTTCGCGCTGCGTCGCCGCTTCCGCCGTCAACTGCACGACCAGCCGGTCCGTCAGGCGCATGTCGACGGCGGCGATGTCGCGCGACAGCAAACCGTTGTCATGATCCATCTTCACGAGTTCGGCGAGCGCCTGATCCTCGTCGTCCTCGGGAAGCTTGATGGTGATGCCATTGTCCAGCTTCAGGTCCCAGCGCCGTTCGCCGACACGGATATAACCTTTGATCCGGTTCGCGAGCTCGGGATATTTTTCGACCTTGGCCAGGAAATCGGGCGCGCTCGCCGGCGCGCCGGTGCCGATCAGCAGCGGCAGAAGCACCTGCTTGCCGCCCGAGAACGGCGCGATCATGGCGCCATTCCTCTCGATGACCGAAAGCTCGTCACCCTGCTGCCAGAGCGCGAAAGCCTCACGCTCCTCGACACGCACTTCCAGCGTATGCGGATAGACCTTGCGCACCGCCGCGACCTCGATCCACGGCAAGGTCGCAATTCGTTCCCGCGCGGCCTCGGCATTAAAGCCGATCAGCGACGTCCAGCCGTCGAGTTCAAGCCTGTCGAGTATATCGATTTCCGAGGTCTGGCGATTGCCCACCACCTTGACCTGATCGACGGCAAATCCGGTACGGGCGGTGATGCTCTGCACGATACCGTCGACATGACCGCCGAGATAGGCGCCATAGGCACTGCTCGAGAAAATCAGCACGGCCGACATCATGGCCGCGGAAAAGCGTGGCGCCTGGAATTCCCCGACACCGAGGCGCGCCATAATGCGCACCGGGCGGCGCAGCATCCGCGGCAGCACGAAATGGTCCAACGGCAACGACAGGCCGAACAGCGCCGGACCGGCCGCGCCCCTCTCCCTACCCTGTCCCCATTTCAACGCAGACACGAAGCGTCCTCCACCATCCAACTCAACAAATCGCCAAACGAGTGCCCGGCCTGGGCGGCGATTTCAGGCACCAAGGACGTCGGCGTCATACCCGGCTGGGTGTTGACCTCGAGCCAGACAATCTCGCCGTTTTCGGAATGCCGATCGTCATAACGGAAGTCCGACCGGGAAACGCCCCGACAGCCGATCGCTTGGTGAGCCTTGAGCGCCAGTGTTTGTATTTTTTGGTAAATATTCGGTGAAACTTTTGCGGGGCATTCGTGCTTTGATCCCCCGGCGACATATTTTGAATCATAGTCGTAGAAGGAATGGCCGGTCGGGATGATCTCGCAGACCCCCAGCGCCACATCGCCCATCACCGCACAGGTTAGCTCCCTGCCGTGAATGTAGCGCTCGACCATGACGGTATCGCCATATTTCCATTCCGACGAGCCAAGAACCTGCGGCGGATGCGACTGACCTTCATGCACGATGACGACGCCGAAGCTTGAGCCCTCATTGACCGGCTTGACCACATAGGGCGGCTTCATCGGATGCTTGTTCTGGATGGCGAAGCGGCTGGCGACCTTCGATTCGGCGACCACGATGCCGACTGCCTTGGCAACCCGTTTGGCCTGCTCCTTGTTCATGGCCAGAGCCGAGGCGAGCACGCCGGAATGGGTGTAGGGAATGCCGAGATATTCGAGGATGCCCTGGATGGTACCGTCCTCGCCGAAGGGGCCGTGCAGCGCATTGAAGGCGACATCGGGCTTGAGCTCGGCAAGCACGGAGCCGACATCGCGCCCGACATCGACGCGGGTGACCTGGTAACCTTCCTTCTCAAGCTCATCGGCGCAAGCCTTTCCGGAGGACAGGGACACGGGCCGCTCGGACGAAAAACCACCCAGCAGGACGGCCACATGCTTGTTTTTCATTCCCCGGCATCCCCTCTCTCACGGCGGACCAAAACCAGATTTTCCGCAACATTGAGTCAGAGTCTCCCGGCAGGTTGCCCCCCCAGACGGAAAACGCTGAAAACGCGTCGAACGACTCAAATCAGGAAACGCTTTCGAGCAGAGAATCAGAGAGTTGATTCACTGGCAAGTGCTTACGATTCCGAGAGATTCACTTTCTGAGAAAATGGATGCGAAAAGCGTGTCGTTGAGTCTTTGCGGCAACGGTCGCGGACCGTTTTTCGCCTCGTTGAAGTTCATGCATCACATGAACTTCAACACGCGCTAGGTGTGTCGAGATTCAGGTCAGGCCGAGTCGAAAACGATGGCTTTCGAGAACCGGAGCGGAGCATCACCTGAATATCAGCGCACCTTAAAGGAGCTGCCCGAGAAACTCCTGAACGGCATGCCCTGGCCGGAAATTGCCGATGCGCTTGATTTCCCATTGCAGCCGGATACCGGAATTCTCCAGCACCCGCGTGCGCACCGTCTCGCCGAGATATTCAAGGTCGTAGCCGGTCGCGGTTCCGGTGTTGATCATGAAGTTGCAATGCATCGGCGACATCTGCGCGCCGCCGATCATCAGGCCGCGGCAGCCCGCTTTGTCGATCTCCTTCCAGGCCGATGTGCCGTCGGGATTCTTGAAGGTCGAGCCGCCGGTCTTCTCGCGGATCGGCTGCACGGTCTCACGATGGTTCTGCACGGCCTCCATCGCAGCCTTGATGGTCGCCCTGTCCTCGGCAAAGCCTTCGAACACGGCGGAGGTGAAGATCAGCCCGGAGGGAGCCGCCGAATGGCGATAGGCGTATCCCATATCGGCATTGCTCAGCGTCTGCACATTGCCCTTGCGATCGAGTGCTCGCACTTCGATGACGCGCTCGCGCGTCTCGACCCCATTGGCGCCGGCATTCATTCGCAGCGCACCGCCGATTGCACCCGGAATGCCGTGGTAGAAATGAAAGCCGCCAATGCCGGCCTCGAGCGCCACCGCTGCGACGCGCTTGTCGGGGGTAGCAGCTCCCGCCTTGATCCTGATTGGCGAAATCACCTCGGCATCGCCGAAGCCCTTGGCCGAAAGCCGAATGACAAAGCCCTCGATGCCGCCATCGCGGACCAGAAGGTTGGAGCCGACGCCGACGACCGTCAGCGGTATCTCTTCGGGAACGGCTTTCAGGAACGCGGCAAGGTCCTCCTCATCGGCCGGCTGGAACAACGCTTCAGCCAGCCCCCCGGCACGGAACCAGGTGATCTTGTCCATCTCGGCGTTCGGCGTCAGGCGGCCACGCAGGCCGGCAAGCCGGTCGCCAAGTCTGTCGATCAGGGCCTGGCCGTGCATCATGAGACGGTCCCGCCAAGCTCCTTGGGCAACGCATAGGCCCATTGGGTGATGTTGCCGGCTCCAAGGAAGACGACGAAATCGCCCGGCTTGGCCAGATCACGGACGATGGGCGCAATCGCCGCCGGGCCCTCGATGTAGCGCGCGTCGCGATGACCGCCGGCGCGGATGCGCGACACCAGCGCGTCCGAGCTGACGCCGTCGATCGGCTCTTCGCCGGCCGCGTAGACCGGCGCCACCATTACTGTGTCGGCGTCGTTGAAGCAGGTGGAAAACTCGTTGAACAGATCATGCAGCCGGGTGAAGCGATGCGGCTGGGCAATGGCGATGACACGACCCTGGGTGGCGCTGCGCGCCGCCTTCAGCACCGCCGAGATCTCGACCGGATGGTGGCCGTAATCGTCGAATATTTCGACGCCGTCCCACGAACCGGTATGGGTGAAGCGGCGCTTGACGCCGGCGAAGGACGACAGGCCCTTCTTGATCGCCTCGGCCGACAGGCCGAGTTCGTGCGCGACCGCGATTGCTGCCGTCGCGTTGGAGACGTTGTGACGGCCGGGCATCGGCAGGCGCAGGCCTGCTATGACAGTCTGGCCGCCGGTCTTGCGGTCGCGGATCACCACGTCGAATTCCGAAATGGCACCTGACATGCGGTGATTGGTAAAGCGCACGTCGGCCTGCGCATTCTCGCCATAGGTGATGACCCGGCGGTCCTCGATGCGGCTGACCAGCGCCTGCACTTCGGGGTGATCGGTGCACATCACGCCAAAACCGTAGAACGGAACGTTCTCGACAAACTGGCGGAACGCCTCGCGCACCTTGTCGAAGCTGCCATAGTGGTCAAGATGCTCGGGGTCGATGTTGGTGACGACCGCGATCTCGGCCGGCAGTTTCAGGAAGGTGCCGTCGCTCTCGTCGGCCTCGACCACCATCCATTCGCCGTCGCCCATGCGGGCGTTGGTGCCGTAGGCATTGATGATGCCGCCATTGATCACGGTCGGATCGAGCCCGCCCGCATCGAGCAAGGTCGCCACCATCGAGGTCGTCGTCGTCTTGCCATGCGTGCCGCCGATCGCCACCGCCTGGCGAAAGCGCATCAGTTCGGCCAGCATCTCGGCCCGGCGCACGATCGGCAGCAGCTTTTCGCGCGCGGCCTTCAGCTCAGGGTTGGATTTCTTGATCGCCGTCGAGACGACCACCACCTCGGCATCGCCGAGATTCTCGGCCCTATGGCCGACGAAGCATTCGATGCCCTTGTCGCGCAGCCGCTGCACATTGGCGCTTTCGGCCTGGTCGGACCCTTGCACCTTGTAGCCGAGATTGTGCAGCACTTCGGCAATGCCGCTCATGCCGATGCCGCCAATGCCGATGAAATGCACAAGGCCGATGGTCTGCGGCATCTTCATGCTTGCGTCCCCTTCCTGAAATCCGAAACGGTTTTTTTGGACGCAATAGCCTCTGTAAGATCGGCGAGCAACCGTGCCGCGTCCGGCCTGCCGGCCGATTTCGCACCCGCCGCCATTGCCGTCAGCCGATCGGGGTCGTCCATCAGCCCGCCGACAAGCGCTGCGATGCGTTCGGACGAGAGCGAGGATTGCGGATGCACTTCGCCGCCGCCGGCAGCGGCAAGGGCCGCCGCGTTCGCCGCCTGATCGTGATCGAGCGCATGGGGGTAAGGCACCAGCAGCGCCGGCCGGCCGATGACGGCGATCTCCGAGACGGTCGAGGCGCCGGAACGCGAGATCACCAGATGAGCGGCCGCCATGCGTGCCGCCATGTCGGTGAAGAAGGGCGAGACCTCGACGGCGACGCCAAGGGTGGCATAGACCGCCTTGACCCGCGCCACGTCATCGGCGCGCGCTTGTTGGGTAATGACCAGCCGTTTGCGCTGGGCGTCGGAAAGCAGCGCAATGGCTCCCGGCACGGCATCGGAAAAGAATTGGGCGCCCTGGCTGCCGCCAAAAACCAGCAGGCGGAACGGTTGATCCCCGGCAGATGCCGCATAGGCAGTCTTGGCCGCTTCCAGCACCGCAGGCCGGACCGGATTGCCTGTCGTCACCGTCTTGACCCCGGCTGCACTGCTGTCCTGCGGCAGGAAGCCGCCGGCGATCGCGTCGACACGGCCGGCCAGCGCCCGGTTGGCGCGCCCCATCACCGCGTTCTGCTCATGGATCAGGGTCGGTACCTTGCGCCGTGTCGCCGCGTAGAGCGGCGGCAAGGTTGGATAGCCGCCGAAGCCGACGACGGCATCCGGCTTGATCCTGGCGATGACGGCAGAAGCCTGGCGCACGCCGCGCCAGATTTTCCAGAAGGCACCAAGCAGGGCAAAAGGATTTTTCGAGCCCATCGTCGCCGACTGGATCGGGTGGACGGCAGCGGCCGGAAAATGGCCGGCGAAACGCTCGGCACGGTCGTCGGTTGCCAGGTGCACCGACCAGCCGCGCTCGTTCAGCTCATGCGCCAGCGCCTCGGCCGGGAAAAGATGCCCACCGGTGCCGCCTGCCGCGAGAAGGATGACGCCTCTGGCC
>NZ_RZQP01000094.1:0-22216 GCF_003998165.1 Mesorhizobium sp. M7A.F.Ca.US.007.01.2.1
TTGTCCGGGTCGATCCACCAGGAATCGATGTCGGGACCCAAGTAAGTCGGCTGTTTTTCCGGGATGCCGAATTTGTTCCAGTAGGCCAGCCAGGTTACGGATCGGGTGAATTGCGGGACGCAATAGAAATTCCACAACAGAACCCGGTCGAGCGCATGAGTGGCGGCGAGCAGGTCGTCGCGATCCGTCGCGAAGATAACGCGTTCAACCAGTGCGTCGACCACTGGGTCCTTGATCCCCGCGTAATTTCGTGAGCCCGGTGTATCGGCTGCCTTCGAACTCCAGTACTCGCGTTGTTCATTGCCCGGCGAGTCCGACTGCGGCAGCCGGGAGGTTATGACGTCGTAGTCGAAATTGTTGACGCGAGCGATGTACTGGCTGGTATCGACTATCCTGAACGAAGCCGAGATGCCGATCTTTCCCAGCATATTTACAAATGGATTGACCGTTTGTTCGGCGCCCTGGTCGAAGCCCAGAATCTCGACGGTAAAAGGCTCCCCGCTTTTCTCATTGGTCATACGGCCATTCTGGATTTTCCAACCCGCCGCCGCAAACAGATCGATCGCTTCGCGCAGGTACGACCGCTCGGCCTTCGGGCTATCGAAGACCGGAAGCTTGAACTCCTGGGTAAACAGTTCTGGCGGGAGCTTGCCCTTGTATTGATTGAGGATCTCCAATTCTTTGCCCCGCGGCAGTCCGCTCGAAGCAAGTTCGCTGCCCATGAAATAGCTGTTGGAGCGGGTGTTGAGGCCGAAGGATTGGGTGCGGTTCAAGGTTTCGAAGTCGAAGGCGTAACCGAGCGCCTCGCGCACGCGCCGATCCTGGAACTTTGTCCGTCGCGTGTTCAGCATGAAACCTTGCATCGAGGCGAGTGATGTCGCCTTGAACTCCCGCTTGATGACATCGCCGGCTTTGAGAGCCGGAAAATTGTAGCGCGTCATCCATAATCGCGCACTGTTTTCAGCCTGGATGTCCTCATATCCGCCTTTGGTGAAGGCTTGCCACGCGGCGTTGTCATCGAGAATGTAGGTGTAGCGTCTGGTGTCGTAGTTGTTGCGCCCGACATTGATGGCCAGATCGGCGGCCCAGAAGTCCGGAACGCGTCGCCAGACGACTTCCGAACCAGGTTTGAAGCTCTCGATCTTGTAGGGTCCAGAGCCGAGCGGGATTTCAAGGCTTGGCTGGGTGATGTCGCGCTTCTTGCCGTTGGCATCGGTGCCTTCCCACCAGTGCTTCGGCAGCACCACCACATCCGCCATGATCAGCGGTAACTCGCGATTGCCCTTCTGATCAAAACGGAACTCGACTTCCCGATCTGAAACGGCGACCGCCTCGGTGACGTTGGCGAAATAGCGGTTGAACTGCGGACTTTCCTTTTTGAGAAAGTTGAATGACCAAATCACGTCATCCACGGTGATCGGTTGGCCATCATGCCATCTGGCACGCGGGTCGAGCCGATAAGTTGCGGATGAAAAATCGGCTGGGTACTTGTAGGCGTCTGCTATCTCGGGATGGTTGACGCTGCCCTCGTCAAGGGATTTCGCCATCAGCGACTGGTAGAGGAGCCCACCCTGATAGTTCAATCCTGCGGCAGGGGTGCCGCGTGCGATGAAAGGATTGAAGCTGTCGAAGGTGCCGAGTTCCACCGAATTCAGCGTGCCGCCCTTGGGCGCGTTCGGATTGACGTAGTCGTAGTGCTGGAAATTGGCGCCGTATTTGGACTCGCCGATCAGCGATGAGGTGGTGCGCCATTCGTCGGCGCGGGCAGCCTGCAATCCCGCCGCCAGAAGGGCTGCCGCCAGCAACGACTTGAGAAGCGTTCGGCCAACCGTCATGCACTATCCTCTTCGCGATGCCCGTTCATGGGCAATCTAGATGATTTGGCGCTCGTGAAAACCGTCATGCGCGGCTTTGTCGCCGCCTATGCGGTTTTCCCAATAAAAAAGCCGGGCTGAACCCGGCTTTTTCAAGGTCGTCGAGATGATATCGAAATTATTGGGCAGGCGCCGGTGCCGGTGCGGCCGGAGCCGGGGCGGCGGGAGCGGCCGGCGCGGCACCCTCAGCCGGCTTTGCCGGAGCGGCTGCATCGGCAGGCTTGGCGCCTGCATCGGCGGCGGCACCGGGTGCCGGCAGCGGCTTGGGATTGTCGGACAGCGTGCGCAGATAGGCGATGACGTTGGCGCGGTCCTCGTCCTTGGGCAGGCCGGCGAAGCCCATGGCGGTGCCCTTCACGAATTTCTTCGGCGAGGTGATGAAGTGGTTGATGTTGTCGTAGGTCCACTTCTCGGTGCCGCCCTTGGAGAATTCCTTCATGCCGGCCGAATAGGCAAAGCCTTCATGCTCGGCGACCGGGCGGTCGACGAGGTCCCACAGGTCCGGGCCGACCTTGTTGGGGCCGCCCTTTTCGCCGGAATGGCAGGCCTGGCACTTCTTGAAGACGGCAGCACCCTGCTCGACATTGGCGGTCGCCAGCAGATCGGCGATCGGCTTGGCCGCGGCGGCGGGTGCGGCCGGACCGCCTTCGGCGGGCTCGGCGGCCTCGATGGCGAAACCAGGCTTTTCCGGCGCCGGCGACGCAAACAGCGCATCGGACACAATGCCGACCGAGAAGACGACGAAAACGGTTCCGAGCAATCCGGCGAGCAGTTTGTTGACTTCGTTGGAATCCATACGCCCCTTGCTCCCTTTTCCGGCGGACAGAACCGTCCACTCCGTCCGTCGGTATCGTGACCGTCCTGCCAGGGCGGTCAAATCGGGCGGAAACTAGGTCTTTTGCTGCGGCGTTGCAACACCTATAAGGGCGCTTCCAGTGAGACCTTTTGCCACTTTCCCTGTCCTCTTTCGAGACGCCTTGCACCCGAAATGTCCACGCTGATCCTGATCCCGGCCCGCATGGCTTCGACCCGCCTGCCGGGCAAGCCGCTGGCCGACATCGCCGGCGCCCCGATGATCGTCCATGTCGCCCGCCGCGCCGCCGAAGCCGGCCTTGGCCGGGTGGTGGTGGCGACCGACACGCAAAGCGTGGCGCAAGCCGTGCGCGCGCACGGTTTCGAGGCCGTGATGACGCGCATGGATCATGAATCCGGCTCCGACCGCATCCACGAGGCGCTGGTCGCGCTCGACCCCGGGCGCAAGGTCGAAACCATCGTCAATGTGCAGGGCGACCTGCCGACCATCGATCCCCGGATCATCGCCGCGTCGCTCAGGCCTTTCGAGGACAGTGCGGTGGATATCGCCACGCTCGGCGTCGAGATCGTCCGCGATGAGGAAAAGACCAATCCCAATGTCGTCAAGATCGTCGGCTCGCCGCTTTCCGGCAGCAGGCTGAGGGCGCTCTATTTCACCCGTGCCACGGCGCCTTGGGGCGAGGGGCCGCTCTACCATCATGTCGGCCTCTACGCCTATCGCCGCGAAGCACTCGAGCGTTTCGTCGCGCTGAAGCCGTCGCCGCTCGAACGGCGCGAGCGGCTGGAACAGTTGCGGGCGCTGGAAGCCGGCATGCGCATCGACGCCGAGATCGTCCAGTCGCTGCCGCTCGGCGTCGACACGCCTGAAGACCTCGAACGCGCCAGAACAATCCTTTCAACCTGAGATATCGGCATGCCTGAAAAGACCAACAGAATATCCTTCCAGGGCGAACCGGGCGCCAATTCCGACACCGCCAGCCGCAACATGTTCCCTTCGATGGAGCCGTTGCCCTGCCCGACCTTCGAGGATGCCTTCAACGCGGTCGAGACCAACAAGGCCGACCTCGCCATGATCCCGATCGAGAACACCATTGCCGGGCGCGTCGCCGATATCCATCATCTCCTGCCGGAATCGAAGCTGCACATCGTCGGCGAATATTTCCTGCCCATCCATTTCCAGCTGATGGTGCTGCCAGGCGTCAAGCGCGACGAGATCAAGACGGTGCACAGCCACATCCATGCGCTTGGCCAGTGCCGCAAATACGTTCGCAAGAACGGTTGGAAGGCGATCGTCGCCGGCGACACGGCCGGCGCCGCCAAAATGGTCTCCGAGGTCAAGGACCGCAGCATGGCGGCGCTGTCGCCGGCCCTGGCCGCGACCCTCTACGGGCTCGATATCATCGAGCAAAATGTCGAGGACACCGACTCAAACGTCACCCGCTTTGTCGTCCTGACCAAGAACAAGCAATGGGCCGAGCGCCCTTCGCCCGACGTCAAGATGATGACGACCTTCATCTTCCGCGTCCGCAACGTGCCGGCCGCGCTCTACAAGGCGATGGGCGGCTTCGCCACCAACGGCATCAACATGACCAAGCTGGAGAGCTACCAGCTGGGCGCTTTCACGGCGACGCTGTTTTACGCCGACATCGAGGGCCATCCCGACGACCCGCTGGTCAAGCTGGCGCTGGACGAGCTGCGTTTCTTCTCGCGCGAAGTGCGCATTCTCGGCGTCTATCCGGCCAGTGAGTCGCGTGAGCAGTGGAAGGTTGCGGACTAGATCACCGCGCCCAGCGGGACATAGTCAATCTCCATGAAGGTCTCGACCTCCGGCACCCAGCGGTCGCGCACGAAGGCGACATGGTCTGGATGGTCGTTGTACCTGGTGTAGGCGGCCTGGTCGGCGAACTCCATCGAGAAGCCGAAACGATAGTCGTTCTTGGGGCTGATCTGCCGCAATTGCTCGAAATGCGTGACGCCCCTGATCGCGGTGAGGATCCTCTTGGCGTCGACCAGGAACCGCTTTTCCTCCAGCGAATGCGGCGGATGCTTCAGCGTGAAAACGACGGTGTGACGGATCATGTCCTGCTCCTGCAATGTCTTTAGGTGTTCGCTGCCATCATTCTGAATCGACCCAGGCGCGGATGAGGTGATGCGCAATGGCGCCTTTCGGCGGCGTGATCAGATTGTCCTGGTGCGTCCTTTCCAGCATCCGGCGCACCTCGTCGCGAAAAAACCAGCGGCAGTCCTCAAGCTCGTTGAGGTCGGCCTGGATATCGTCATTGAGCGGCTCGCCGAAGCAGCCGATCATCAGCGAATAGGGAAACGGCCACGGCTGGCTGGCGTGGTAGACGACGCGGCCAAGCCGGATGCCGGCCTCCTCCAGCGTCTCGCGGCGCACCGCCGCCTCGATCGTCTCGCCCGGCTCGATGAAGCCGGCGAGGGCCGAATACATGCCCGGCGCGAAATGCCGGCCGCGTCCGAGCAGGCACTTCTCCCGCGTCGCCGTCAGCATGATCGCCACCGGGTCGGTGCGCGGAAAATGCTCGGTGCCGCAATTCGGGCAATGCCGCTTGTAGCCGCCGGCCCGCATCTGCGATTCCGTGCCGCATTTGCTGCAGAAGCGATGGCTGGCATGCCAGGCGAGCAAAGCCGCCCCTTGCGCCATCGCGCCGGCCGCCGCCTCGTCGATCAGCCCTTGCATGTAGACCGAGCGGTAGTCGATGGCCTTGACTGTTTCCGGAAGCTGTTCGGGTTCGACGCCGGCGGGCACGGCCAGCACCGGTCCTCGTTCGGAAAAGCCGAGCAGGATGCCTTGCGCCAGGGAAACCTTGAAGGGCTCGCTCTCGGTCGCACCGAACCAGGGATCGAGAGCGCCGCCATCGCCGAGCTTCAGATAGAGCCGGCCGCCATGCATCAGAAGCAGCCGCGTCGCCGGATCGGCCAGCGCTTTGTCGACCGAATCGTCGGCGCGGTTCTCGGACTGCCGGTCGATCGTGTTGCCGGCGAAGCCGACGAACTGGCTCGGCTCGCGCAAAGGCGCGTCAAACAGGCGGAAGCTCATGGGGACTCTGGAATATGTTGAGGGATGGACACGGGGAACGCTTATAGCGCCGCCTTGATCGTTTCGGCAAACCGTCGCAAGTCGGAACGTTGATAGGGCTCTCGCAGGCCATGTCCCCACACAGGACCTGGCCAGCCGGGATCGCCTTCAGAACGCGCGATGACATGGATGTGCAACTGGCGCACGATGTTGCCGAGCGCGCCGGTGTTGATCTTGGTGCAGCCGGTCGCTTTCTTCAGCGCCTGCGCCACCATATTGGTCTCGAAGGTCAGCATCGCCTGGTCAAGCGGCGTCATGTCGTGGATTTCCTCCGCGCCGGGGCGCTGCGGCACCAGCAGCAACCAGGGCCAGCGGCGGTCGTTCATCACCCGCAGCTCGCACAGCCCAAGCCACATCAATTGCTCGCTGTCCGCCTCCAGCCGTGCGTCCAGCGTGAATCCGGCCTTCAGGCCCGGCAGCATCGGCGTTTCCCTTGCTTTTCTTGTTTTCCTCAAACGCAGGAACGCTAGAGCGGCGGCAGGGGGGCTGCAAGCGAATCATTGCGCCCCTCACGCTTTGGTGCGCCAATTCCATATTTTTGCGATTTCTGCGGCGCACTTGCATTTCGTCGCGCAATTGCCGATATGGAAAGCGGGAGGTTGGTGGTGGACGATCCACTCGCCAACCGGGTCAGGTCCGGAAGGAAGCAGCCCTAACGAGCCCGGAACGGGTCATTGTTCCAGCCTCCCACCTCATCGGCCCCTCTCGCGACATTGACGACGCATTGCAGCGCGGGCGAGACTATGCGCAGGAATCGGCCGCCTTCGGGCGCGGCCATTTGGAGCTTTACGGGCGTATGAGCGAAGCCGGAAATTCGGGACCAAAAAGCCTGGAGATAGGCAAGGCCGCCGCCTATCGCGTGCTGGCACGCAAGTACCGTCCTTCGAACTTCTCCGAGCTGGTCGGCCAGGAGCCGATGGTGCGCACCCTCACCAACGCCTTTGCCACCGGCCGTATCGCCCAGGCCTGGATGCTGACCGGCGTGCGCGGCGTCGGCAAGACCACGACGGCGCGCATCCTCGCGCGCGCCCTGAACTATAAAACCGCTGATATCGACCAGCCGTCGGTCGACCTTGCCGTCCTCGGCGAACATTGCCAGGCGATCATGGAAGGCCGCCATGTCGACGTCATCGAGATGGACGCCGCCTCGCACACCGGCATCGACGACATCAGGGACATCATCGAGCGCGTGCGCTACGCGCCGGTCTCGGCCCGCTACAAGGTCTACATCATCGACGAAGTGCACATGCTGTCGACGCAGGCCTTCAACGGCCTTCTGAAGACGCTGGAAGAGCCGCCGCCGCACGTCAAATTCATCTTTGCCACCACCGAGATCCGCAAGGTCCCGATCACCGTCCTGTCGCGCTGCCAGCGCTTCGACCTGAGGCGCATCGACGCCGGCGCGCTGGTCGCGCATCTCGCCTCGATCTCGGCCAAGGAGGGCATTTCGGTCGACGACGACGCGCTGGCGATGATCGCACGCGCCGCCGAGGGCTCGGCCCGTGATTCGCTCTCCATCCTCGACCAGGCGATTGCCCATGGCGCCGGCTCTGTCGGCGCCGACGCGGTTCGGGCGATGCTGGGGCTTGCCGACCGCGCCCGCATCGTCGACCTGTTCGAACATGTGATGAAAGGCGATGTCGCGGCAGCCCTTGGCGAATTCCGTGCGCAATACGATACCGGCGCCGATCCGGCCGCCGTGCTGACCGACCTTGCCGAATTCAACCACCTCGTCACCCGGCTGCGTTTCGTGCCGACGGCCATCGAGGATGCCTCGCTATCCGAGGACGAGCGGCAGCGCGGCGCCGATTTCGCCAGGACGCTGTCGGTCAGGGTGCTGTCGCGGACATGGCAGATGCTGCTCAAGGGCATTCCAGAGGTGCAGTCCTCCAACCGGCCCGTCAGCGCCGCCGAAATGGTGCTGATCCGGCTGGCGCATGCCGCCGACCTGCCGACGCTGGACGAGGCGTTGAGATCGCTTGAAGGCGCCGCGCCGGCGCAGAATGGCGCGCTGCGCCCAAATGGGGCGCCTGCAGGGGGAGGCAACGGCGCCAGCGCGGTGGCGCAGACGCGCATGCCGTCTGGCCCGGGCGGCGCGCAGACCATGCGGCTGGTCGAAGCCTCGCCTGCGCCCGTTCCCTACGTCGCTCCGCCGGAGCCGGTCACGGAGGCGCAATCGGCGCCGCTGAAATCGCTGGCCGACATCATTGCCCTGGCAGACGCGCAGCGCGACATCGCCTTCAAGGTGCTGGTCAAAAGCTGCATCCGGTTTGTACGCATCGAGCCCGGCCGCATCGACGTTGGCCTGACCAGCGATGCGCCCAAGATGCTGCTCAACGACCTGACGACGAAATTGCGCGCCTGGACCGGTCGCAGCTGGCTTGTCTCGCTGTCGAAGGAAGAGGGCGGCCAGACGCTCGCCGAAATGGAATCGGCCAAACGCGAGACGGCTTTTCTCGATGCCAAGAGCGACCCGACAGTGGCCGCCATCCTGGCGCGCTTTCCCGGTGCCAAGATCATCGACGTGCGCATTCCGGACGCGCCGGAAGCCGAAACGGCAGAGGCCGAAGTGCCGGTCGAGCCGCCGGCTGACGACGATGAACCCTGATCCAGCCACGAATCCGCAAAGGACCCGACCATGAAAGATCTTCTCGGCCTGATGGGCAAGGCGAAGGAAATGCAGGCCAAGTTCCAGGCCATGCAGGACGAGATCGCCACGCTGGAAGCGTCCGGCCAGGCCGGCGGCGGCCTGGTCAATGTGACGCTGACCGGAAAATTCGAGATGAAGTCGTTGAAGATCGATCCGTCTCTGTTCAAGGAAGACGATGTCGAGATCCTGGAAGACCTGGTGCTGGCCGCTCACAACGACGCCAAGACCAAGGTCGAGCAGATCATGCAGGAAAAGACCAAGGCGCTGACCGCGGGCCTGCCGATCCCGCCGGGAATGAAACTGCCCTTCTAGCCTTCGGTGCGGCCATGGCCGAAGAGCCGTCCGAAAGACTGATCGAGCAGCGTATCCGCAACAGGATCTACGAGATCCTGGAAATCCTGGCCGATTGTGACGACGGCGTCGATCTCGTCGGCATCAAGGGTTATTTCTATCTGTTCGAGGATTTCCTCCATCGCCCATCGATCGAAGCCGGCACATCCGCGCTTTCGAAGGACGAGCGCGCGATCGTGCTGGAGATCGCCGAATTCCTCGAGGCGGCAAGCGAGACAAATCCGGACTTCACCAAGGCTGAGTTCATAGACAGCGACTGGCCGGGAAAGATCGCGCCGACGGCCAGGGAGGCGCGGACGCTGTTCCTCCGGCGCGGCCTGTTTTCGGAGAAGGTCGAGGAGCTTGAGCCTGGCCAGCCGGCCGCGATAGCGGCCGGGCGGTAGATCGCTTCAGGAAAAATCGCGTGGTGCTTTCCCTTGGGGCAATTGCGGCGAAACAAAGAGAGAGCGGTCATCGCTTTTGTGAAATGACGGCTCGATCTATCTGGAAAGCCACGAAATTGTGCCAATTTGGCAACAGTACGTTGTTAATAACGTTTTGGCCATCATTTTGCCCGAAAGTGTCTCATTCTTGCCGCAGCCTGGGGGCGGGCACGAAGTGAGAGGGTTACCTGTTGATTTCCACGCGATGGAAGACGCCGCTGTTGCTCGGCGCCGTCATTTCACCCCTGTTTTTGGCTGCCTGCAGCCAGACCACTTCACACGGCATGTCCGTCGCCAGCCTGACCGACGCCATCACGCCAGGTTTCCTGAGTTCAGGGGCCTACAGCCACACGCCGAAGGACAAGGAATGCCTGGAACGGGCGATGTTCTTCGAGTCCAACCGCTCGAGCCGCGACGGCATGATCGCGGTCGGCACGGTGGTGATGAACCGGCTGCGCTCCGGCAATCATGGCAGCACCATCTGCCAAGTGGTGGGCGAGCCCGGGCAGTTCGCGCCTGGTGTCATGACAAGGCCGATGAATTCACGCGCAATGCCCGATGTCGAGGAAGCCGCCGACGCGGTGCTGAAGGGCGAGCGCAAGTCCAAGCTCAAGAACACCATGTTCTTCCACACAGCCGGCCTCCGCTTCCCCTACAAGAACATGCACTACACCATGGTTGCCGGCGGCAATGCCTTCTACGAGAAGCGCGGCCGCAACTGGCAGCCGCTGCCGGATGAGCCGCAGGTCGCTATTGCCTCGGCGGCGCCCGACAAGTCAGCCGCGCCGGTGACGATGGTCGCGTCCGCCGAGCCGGTGCGTCCAGCCAGGACGGCAACCGTTCGATCCGCTCCCGCCCAGCAGACCTATGTGACCGCCGCCGCCGCGCCGGCCGCGAAATCCGCGCGTGTCTCGCAAGAGCCGACGGTGGTGGCGATGCAGGAGCCGATGGAAGAGCCGGATGCCGCGCGTTTTGGCGGAAGCTTGAACACAAGGGTCATCTCGTCGGTTCAAGACGCGCCGCAAGAGGCGTCGATGGGGTTCCAGTCGACGCCTGAGAACACAGACGCCATTGGCGCGATGATTGTCAGCCAGGGCCGGCCGCTCGAGACCAACTGATCTGCGCCCCGCGGTCCGCCAAGGCCCAATATGGCGGTCATGCGGATGCAGATGTTCCAAAGCGCTCTGAAAAATCCTGGAGCGGTTCACCGTTTCGCGGAAACGGTGAACCGCTCCAGCTTTTCGTTTTGACGCAATTCCGGACGGAAAACCGCTTCGCACTTTTCCTGGAATTGCTCTAGATCAGAGCGATGTCGAAGCGAATCGCCGGTCCCGAGATCGAACGTCTGATCCAGCTCCTGGCCAAGGTGCCGGGGCTGGGACCCCGTTCGGCCAGGCGTGCCGCCCTTCATCTGATCAAGAAGAAAGAGCAGCTTTTGTCGCCCCTTGCCGCCGCCATGGCCGAGGCGGCCGACAAGGTGCGCATCTGCTCGACCTGCGGCAATGTCGATACATCGGACCCTTGCATGATCTGCACCGATCCGCGCCGTGATGCCGGCACCATCATCGTCGTCGAGGACGTCTCCGACCTGTGGGCGCTGGAGCGCGCGGCGGCGATGAATGTGCGCTACCACGTGCTCGGCGGCACGCTGTCGCCGCTCGACGGCATCGGCCCCGAGCAGCTCAACATGCGCTCGCTGGTTGATCGCGTCGCCGGCGGCGAGGTCAAGGAGATCATCCTCGCCGTCAATGCGACGGTCGAGGGCCAGACGACCGCGCATTACCTCACCGACCAGTTGTCCGGCTTCGACATCAAGGTGACGCGCCTTGCGCATGGCGTGCCGGTCGGCGGCGAACTCGACTATCTCGACGAGGGCACGCTGGCCGCGGCGCTGCGTTCGCGGACGGCGTTTTGACAAAGTTGCGGCAGAGGATGCGGAGCATGATTTTTGCGTGTCCACCAAGGCTGGTGCCAAGCACCCCCCTCGGCAGGACAGAGGGGGGTGCGAAGGAACGCAAACCTCTCAGATTGGCTCTGTTTTCCTTTTTTGCAGTTCTTCTCTCGGTCTTTTCCACCCCCGCCTCCGCCGCAAAGATCGACGACCAGTTCCGCGCCTGGCTGCAGAACGACCTCTGGCCGCAGGCCAAGGCGAAAGGCATTTCCAAAACCACCTTTGATGCCGCCTTCGACGGCATCAAGCCCAATCTGAAGCTGCCGGACCTGGTCAAGCCGGGCGAGAAGGCGGCCACGCCCCAGAAGCAGCACCAGGCCGAATTCGGCTCACCCGGCGCCTATTTCGCCGAGAAGACGGTTCGCGCGGTGACGGCGGGCGCGCGCGCGCGAAGCCGCCAATGCCAGGACACTTGCGGCCATCGAAAAGCGCTATGGCGTGCCGGGCGAAGTGCTGCTGGCGATCTGGGGCCGCGAGACCGGATTCGGCGCGGCGAAGATGCCTTATGACGCCTTCGAAGTGCTGGGCACCAAGGCATTCATGTCGACCAGGAAGGACTTCTTCCGCACCGAACTGCTTGCCGCACTCGAGATCGTCGAGCGCGGGCTGGCTCCGGTCGGCGCGATGAAATCGTCCTGGGCCGGCGCGCTCGGCCAGCCGCAATTCATGCCGACCTCGTTCCTGAAACATGCCGTCGATTTCGACGGCGACGGCCGCGTCGACATCTGGAACTCGACGCCCGACGTGTTGGCCTCGATCGCCAATTATCTCGTCCACTATGGCTGGGTAAAGGGTCGTGGCTGGGGATTCGAGGTGACGGTGCCGGAAAGCGTTTCCTGTTCGCTGGAAGGCCCGGACCAGGGCAAGAAAATCTCGCAATGGGCTGATATGGGCATCAAGCGCGTCGGCGGCAAACCGTTTCCAGTGAGTGAGCTGAAGGCCGAAGGCTTTCTGCTGATGCCGGCAGGGCGCAGCGGCCCGGCCTTTGTCGCCACGCCCAATTTCTACGTGCTGAAGCAATACAACACCAGCGACCTGTACGCGCTGTTCATCGGCCATGGCGCCGATCGCATCGCCCATGGCGATCAGAACTTCGCCGGCAGCTGGGGCGCGATCGGCGGGCTGCACCGTTCGGACATCGCCGCCCTGCAGCGGGCGCTGGAGGCCAAGGGCTATGATGTCGGCAGCGCCGATGGCCTGCCCGGCTTCAAGACCCGCCGCTCGATCGGCATATGGCAAGCCAAGAACGGCCGCGCCGCCACCTGCTTTCCTGACGCCGATCTGGTCGCAGTGCTGAAATAGCTCCGAAATTAGCAGATTTTTCTCGATCGGCAGCCTCGATTGGCTGGCCTATGCGTCGACACCCCACCGGCCTTTCTGGCCCAATGAGCCGTCGTATAAATGCTCGTTGCCCGCCACGGGGCCGCCGGGTATGGTGTTGACCAACTGGACAAAAACCACGACGGTAAGTGGGCAGAGGGGCCGTCTCCAGGCCCCGAAAAAATTCCGCAACCCTGAGCCGGGAACTCAGGTCAACAAACAACAAAACAGGGAACAATCACAATGATGATGGAAAAGTTTGCTCTACGCTCTCGCTTCCTGCTCGCGGGTGCCGCCATGTCGGCGCTGCTTCTGGCCGGCGCGCCCGCCGGTGCGGTCACGCCCGCCGACACGCTGGTCGAAGGTTTCGCGATCGACGACATCATCTCCATGGATCCGGGCGAGGCGTTCGAGCTGTCGACCGCCGAGGTCACCGGCAACACCTATGATCTGCTTGTCCGTCTCGACCTCAGCGACACCTCCAAGGTCAAGGGCGACCTTGCCGAAAGCTGGACCGTCTCCGATGACGGCCTGACCTACACGTTCAAGCTCAAGCCCGGCCTGAAATTCGCTTCCGGCAATCCGATCACGGCGTCCGATGTCGCCTGGTCGTTCGAGCGCGTCATCAAGCTCGACAAGAGCCCGGCCTTCATCATCGGCCAGTTTGGCATCAGCGGTGACAACGTCACCGAAAAGGCCAAGGCTGTCGACGACGGCACCTTCCAGTTCACCGTCGACAAGGCCTATGCGCCGAGCTTCGTGCTGAACTGCCTGTCGGCAACGGTGGCTTCGGTGGTCGACGCCAAGCTGGTCAAGGAGCATGTCGCTTCGGTCACGCCGAGCGCCGACTACAAATGGGACAATGACTTCGGCAATGCCTGGCTGAAGACCGGCTATGCCGGCTCCGGCGTCTTCAAGCTGCGCGAATGGCGGGCCAACGAAGCCGTCGTTCTCGAGCGCAACGACAATTACTACGGCGAAAAAGCCAAGCTTGCCCGCGTCATTTATCGCAACATGAAGGAAAGCTCGGGCCAGCGCCTGGCGCTCGAGGCTGGCGACATCGACGTTGCCCGCAATCTCGAACCGAACGACCTCGACGCCATCGCCAAGAACGCCGACCTCACCACCACCAGCGCGCCCAAGGGCACGGTCTATTACATCAGCCTCAACCAGAAGAACGCGAACCTCGCCAAGCCGGAGGTGCGCCAGGCGTTCAAGTATCTGGTCGACTATGATGCCTTGAGCTCCACCATCCTCAAGGGCATCGGCGAAATCCATCAGACCTTCCTGCCCAAGGGCGTGCTCGGCGAATTGGATGAGAATCCGTTCAAGCTCGATGTCGCCAAGGCCAAGGAATTGCTGGCCAAGGCCGGTCTGCCCGACGGCTTCAGCGTAACCATGGACGTACGCACCGGCCAGCCGACGACCGGGATGGCGGAATCGATCCAGCAGACGCTCGGACAGGCCGGCATCAAGCTCGAGATCATCCCGGGCGACGGCAAGCAGACGCTCACCAAATACCGCGCCCGCAACCACGACATCTATATCGGCCAATGGGGCCAGGATTATTTCGACCCGAACTCCAACGCCCAGACCTTTGCCTCGAACCCGGACAATTCGGATGGGGCCAAGACCAAGACGCTGGCCTGGCGCAACGCCTGGGACATTCCGGACCTGACCAAGCAGACGGAAGCGGCACTGCTCGAGAAGGATGCCGGCAAGCGCGCCGACATGTACAAGGATCTCGAGAAGAAAATCCTCGACACCAGCCCCTTCGTCGTCATCCACCAGCAGCTGGAAGTGGCCGGCCTGCGCAAGAACCTCAAGGGCTTTGCGCTCGGCCCGAGCTTCGACACCAACTTCGTCGGACCGGTGTCCAAGGAATAGTGCTCGCGGACACGCCGCATGAGCGCGGTTGAAAAAGAAGTGGCGGCGGGGCGCGGCAGCGCCCGCGCCGTCGCTGTTGCATCATCGCTTGGCCGTTTCCTGGTCATTGCGATCACGACCTATCTTGGTCTGCTCGCGGTCACCTTCTTCATCGGCCGCGTCATTCCAATCGACCCGGTGCTGGCGGTGCTCGGCGACCGGGCGCCGGCCAATGTGGTTGAGCGCACGCGCCGCGAGATGGGCCTCGATTTGCCGTTGATCGAGCAGTTCTACATCTATGTGAAGAATGCGCTGAACGGCAATTTCGGCGTCTCCGTGCTGACCACCAATCCGGTCATGACCGACATTCGCCGGGCGCTTCCGGCCACGACGGAACTGGCGACCCTCGGAACGCTGATCGGCGCGTTGTTCGGCGTGCCGCTCGGTGTGCTGGCCGCGGTCAGGCGCGGCAGCCTCATCGACCAGATCGTGCGCGTCATCGGCCTGATCGGTTATTCCGTGCCGATCTTCTGGCTGGGGCTGCTTGGGCTGGTGCTGTTTTACGCCAAGCTGCAATGGGTTGCCTTCCCGGCGAGGCTCGACGTCGTCTACGAATACACCTTTACGCCGATCACCGGCTTCTATCTCCTCGACTCTGCGATGCAGGGGCAGTGGGACGTTTTTTACGACGCCTTCCGCCACATCATCCTGCCGGCCTCGCTGCTCGGCTATTTCTCGCTCGCCTATATCAGCCGCATGACGCGCTCGTTCATGCTCAACGAATTGTCGCAGGAATATATCGTCGCGGCGCGCGCCAAGGGCCTGTCGGAAACCCGCATCATCTGGGGCCACGCGCTGCGCAACGCAGCGGTGCCGATGGTGACGGTGATCGCGCTGTCCTATGCCGGACTGCTGGAAGGTTCGGTGCTGACCGAGACCGTCTTCTCATGGCCGGGCATCGGCCTTTACATCACCAATTCGCTGCAGAACGCCGACATGAATGCGGTGCTCGGTGGCACCATCGTCATCGGCTCGGTGTTCATCGCCATCAACCTTCTCTCCGACCTGCTGTATCGGGTGCTCGATCCGAGGACGAAGTCCGCATGAGCGTCGACACCATCCAGAGCCGTCGCGACTGGCTGCTCAGCGAGCGGCCGGCCTCGCGCATGCAGGCAAGGCTCGGCCGCGCCTATGTGGCGTGGCGGCGCTTTTCCGCCAACCGGTTGGCGTTTCTGGGCCTGCTCATCATCATTGCCCTGCTGGTCGTTGCCGCCCTTGCAGGCGTGCTGGCACCTTATTCGCCAACGTTCGGCGACCTGAAGAACGCGCGCCTGCTGGCGCCGAGCGCCGAGCACTGGTTCGGCACCGACGATCTCGGCCGCGATATCCTGTCGCGCATCCTCTACGGCTCGCGCTGGACGCTTTACGTGGTCATCCTGGTCGCCATCATCGCCGCACCCATCGGCCTTCTGGTCGGCACGGTGGCCGGCTATGCCGGCGGCTGGACCGATGCCATCCTGATGCGCATCACCGACATCTTCCTCGCCTTTCCCAAGCTGATCCTGGCGCTGGCCTTCGTCGCAGCACTTGGCCCCGGCATCGAGAATGCGGTGCTGGCCATCGCCATCACCTCATGGCCGCCCTACGCCCGCATCGCGCGGGCAGAGACGCTGACGGTGCGCAATTCCGACTACATCAAGGCGGTGCAACTGATGGGCGCCTCGCCCTTCCGCATCGTGCTGCGCCATATCATGCCGCTTTGCATTTCGTCCCTGATCGTCAGGGTGACGCTCGACATGGCCGGCATCATCCTGACCGCCGCCGGGCTCGGTTTCCTCGGCCTCGGCGCGCAGCCGCCGCTGCCCGAATGGGGCACGATGATCGCGTCCGGCCGCCGCTTCGTGCTCGACCAGTGGTGGGTGGCCGGTGCGCCGGGCTTCGCCATCCTCATCGTCAGCCTCGGCTTCAACCTGCTTGGCGACGGCCTGCGCGACGCGCTCGATCCGCGGAGTGGCGACCAATGAGCGGCGACCAATGAGCGGAGAAACGAAAACGCTTCTCAACGTAGACGACCTGCGCGTCACCTTCCCGACCCGCACCGGGCTGATCGAGGCGGTGCGCGGCGTTTCCTTTTCGCTCGGCCGCGAACGGCTCGGCATCGTCGGCGAATCCGGCTCGGGAAAATCGCAGACCGGCCGCGCCATCATGGGCCTGACGCCACCGCAGGCGCGGATATCGGCCAACAAGCTCGCCTTCGACGGCATCGATTTGCTCACCGTCTCGCCACGCGAACGCAGGAAGCTGCGCGGCAAGCGCATCGCCATGATCCTGCAGGATCCGAAATATTCGCTCGACCCGGTGATGAGCATCGGTCGCCAGATCGTCGAGACGCTGCGCACCCATGAAAAGGTCGGCAAGGCGGAGGCGCGCGACCGTGCATTGGCCATGCTGGAGGCGGTGCAGATCCGTGATCCCTCTCGCGTCTTCAATTTGCATCCGCATGAAGTTTCGGGCGGCATGGGCCAGCGCGCCATGATCGCCATGATGCTGATCGCCGGTCCGGAAATGATGATCGCCGACGAGCCGACCTCGGCGCTCGACGTCACCGTGCAGCTCGATGTGCTCGGCATCCTCGACCGGCTGGTCAGTGAGCGTGGCATGGGGCTGATCTTCATCTCGCACGATTTGCGCCTGGTCTCGTCCTTCTGCGACCGCGTCATCGTCATGTATGCCGGCAAGGTGGTCGAGCAGCTCAAGGCGTCCGAACTCGGCCAGGCCCAGCATCCCTACACGCGCGGCCTGCTCAATTGCATGCCCAAGATCGGTGCCGACCGCCACCCGCTGCCGGTGCTCGACCGCAAGCCGGAGTGGGCGGCATGACTTCTGCGATTGCCGTCGACAGGCTGGAAGTGATCTTCGACCGTTTTCGCGCACTGAAAGGCGTCAGCCTCGACGTGCAGCCGGGCGAATCCTTCGGCCTGGTCGGCGAATCCGGCTCCGGCAAATCGACGCTGCTGCGGGCCATCGCCGGCCTTGCGCCGGTTGCATCGGGCGGCATCGTCGTCAACGGCAAGACGCTCGGCGCGCGCCGCGACAAGGCCTTCTACCGTGAAGTGCAGATGGTCTTCCAGGATCCGTACGGGTCGCTGCACCCGCGCCAGACCGTCGACCGTCTGCTGCAGGAGCCGCTTGCCATCCATGGCTTTGCCGACGGCGAAAAGCGTATCCAGCGGGCGCTCGACGAAGTCGGCCTCGGCAACGGTTTTCGGTTTCGCTATTCGCACCAGCTCTCCGGCGGCCAGCGCCAGCGCGTGGCGATCGCGCGTGCGCTCATTCTGGAACCGTCGATCCTGCTGCTCGACGAGCCGACCTCGGCGCTCGATGCCTCGGTGCAGGCGGAAGTGCTCAACCTGCTGGAAGAGGTACGCAAGCGCCGCAAGCTGACCTTCCTGATGGTCAGCCACGACCTCGCCATCATCACCCATATGTGCGAGCGGCTGATGGTGATGCAAAGCGGCGAGGCGGTGGAGAATCTGGCGGCGGCAGACCTTGTCGAGCGCCGCGTGACCAAGGACTATACGCGCAATCTGTTGCGGGCCAGCGACGGGTTTGTGAGAACCGCTTGAATTCGTTTTCTCTTTTGCGCCGAACAACCATCTTGGGGAATTCCCATGGAGGAATGGAAGTTTGCGGATCCGCCCAATGTCGCGGTGTTTGTGGATAGGGCAGTCGTTACCCGCGGCGATTGGATTACATACGTCTCACATGACGATGACGACGGCAGTTGGCAATTCCACAACAGCGAAACCGGACCTGTTGACGAAGGCGATATCATGATCGTCAGCTTGCAAAACGTTGTGCAGCGGGACGAAAGCATCCAGGCGTTGGCGGACTTGCCAGAAGGCTGGCACGCTTGGCGCACCTCGAAATCGTCGCCATGGCAACGCGCCAGGTCGCGCCCTGTGCCCTCCAACGACAACGAATGATCAGGCAAAGCCTTAGGCTGAGCCTTGCGCCAGTTCGCCGCTCTCCAGAACGGGTGGCTCTTCCCGGCCCTTCGGCTCCTTGATCCTGAACCACGTCACATAAAGCGCCGGCAGGAACAGCAGCGTGATTGCGGTACCCGCGATGATGCCGCCCATCATCGCATAGGCCATCGGACCCCAGAACACTTCACGCGCGATCGGGATCAGCGCCAGGCTGGCGGCCGCCGCCGTCAGTGCGATCGGCCGCATCCGGTGTTCGGTCGCTTCGATGACCGCCGCCCAGCGGTCCTTGCCCTCTCGAACAAGATCCTCGATCTGCACGATCAGGATGACCGAATTGCGGATCAGGATGCCGATCAGCGCCAGCACGCCCAGGATGGCGACGAAGCCCAGCGGCGCTCCGCTCGGCACCAGGGCCGCCACCACGCCGATCAGGCCGAGCGGCGCCACCGCCACGACCAGGAACAGGCGCTGGAAGCTTTGCAACTGCACCATCAGGATCGTTGCCATGACGAACAGCATCAACGGCACGACGGCGGCGATCGGTCCCTGACTTTTGGCGCTCTCCTCGACCGAGCCGGCGGTGGCGATCGAATAGCCCGGCGGCAGCTTGGCGGTGAAGGCATCGACCGATGGCTTCAGTTCGTTGACGACCGTGGCCGGCAGCACGTCGCCGACCAGCCCGGCGCGCACGGTGATGGTCGGGATGCGATCGCGTCGCCACACCGTCGGTTGCTCCAGATCGTAGCGGAAGTTGGCGACCGCCGCGAGCGGGATCGCCTCGCCGGTGCTGGTCGGCAACTGCATGTTCTGCAACGTCTCGATCGAGCCGCGTTCGGCCCCGCGGGAGCGGGCCACGACATTGATCAGGTAGGTCGCGTCGCGCACCTGCGTGATGGTGGCGCCGCCGACCGTACTGTTCAGCGCGCTGGCGATGTCGGAGGAGGTGATGCCGAGCTGGCGTGCCTTGTCCTGCAGCACGTCGACCCTCAGCACCCGCTGCGGCTCGTTCCAGTCGAAGGTCGGCGCAGCGAGCTTTGGATTGGCGGAGATGACACCGGCGAATTGCTGCGCCAGTTCGCGCACCGTCTGGATGTCGGGACCGCCGACGCGGTATTGCACGGGGCGGCCGACCGGCGGTCCGAGTTCGAGCGGCTTGACGAAGGCGTCGGTGCCGACGAACTCCTCGCGCAGCAGCTTTTCCAGCGCCGGCTTGACCCGGTTGCGGGCCTCGATGCTCTTGGTGACGATGACGGTCTGGCCGAAATAGGGGTTGGCCGGCTGCACGTCATAGGCGAGCACGAAACGCACCGCGCCCTGGCCGATATAGGACGAGAAATGGTCGATGTCGGGATTGCCGACCAGCGCCCGCTGCTCGAACCGCTCCATCTGGTCGCGCGTGTCGGCGATCGAAGAATTCTGCGGCAGGTTCCAGTCGACGATCAGCTCCGGCCGGTCCGATGGCGGGAAGAACTGCTGCTGCACCAGGCCGAAGCCGGCGATCGAGCCGGCAAACAACGACACGGTGGCGATGATGGTCAGCCAGTGATGGCGCACCGAGCCGACAAGCACGCGCCGGAACAGTGAGGTGAAGCGGCCCGGCTGGTCGTGATGCTTGGTTTTCATCGTCGCCGGCAGGATGGTGACGCCGAGCAGTGGCGCAAACAGCACCGCCACGATCCATGACACCAGCAGCGAAACGGCGATGACCACGAACAGGGTGAAGGTATATTCGCCGGCGGCGCTGTTGTTGAGGCCGATCGGGATGAAGCCGGCGACAGTTACCAGCGTACCGGTCAGCATCGGAAAGGCGGTCGATGTGTAGACATAGGTCGCTGCCTTGCGCAGATTGTCGCCGACCTCCAGCCGCGCCACCATCATCTCGACCGCGATCATCGCGTCGTCGACCAGAAGGCCGAGCGCGATGATCAGCGCACCCAGGGAAATACGCTGCAGCGAAATGCCGAGATAGGCCATGACGGTGAAGGTGATGGCCAGCACCAGCGGGATCGACAGCGCCACGACGAAGCCGGCGCGCATGCCGAGACTGATGAACGACACGGCGAGCACGATGGCGACCGCCTCGAACAGCGCACGCGTAAAGCCCGAGACGGCCTCCTCGACGATGACCGGCTGGTCGGCCACCAGATGCACGCCGACGCCGACCGGCAGGTCGGCCAGCACCTTGTCCATCTCCTTGTGCAGGGCCTCGCCGAATTCGAGCAGGTTGGCGTTGGGTTTCATGCCGATGGCGAGCCCGATCGCGTCCTGGCCGTTGAAACGGAACAGTGCCGTCGGCGGATCGACATAGCCGCGTGTGATCGTCGCTACGTCGCTCAGGCGGAAGAAGCGGTCGTTGACGCGCAGATTGATGGCGCGCAGGCTTTCCTCGGAGGTGAACTGCCCGCCGACACGCACGCTGATGCGCTCCGGCCCGGACTGGATGACGCCGGACGGCGTGATCGCGTTCTGCGCCTGCAGGCTGGCGACGATCGCTTGCTGGTTGAGGCCGAGGGCGGCGATCTGGCGGGTTGAGAATTCGAGATAGATCGCTTCGTCCTGGGCGCCGACCAGGTCGACCTTGCCGGCGTTGGGCACGGTCAGGATCTTTGTTCTGGCATCCTCGACATAGTCGCGCAACTGGCGCGGCGTCAGCCCGTCCGATGTGAAGGCGTAGATGTTGCCATAGACGTCGCCGAAGCGGTCGTTGAAGAACGGGCCCTGCACACCCTGCGGAAACTGTGCCCCGATGTCATTGACCATGTTGCGCACCTGAATCCAGTTCGGCACGACATCGCGTGCCTTGGTGGTGTCCTTCAGGTTGACGAAGATGACGGTCTGGCCGGCCGTGGTGACGGACTTGGTGTAGTCGAGGCTGTCGAGTTCCTCGAGTTTCTTCTCGATCCGGTCGGTCACCTGCTGCACGGTTTCCTTGACCGAGGCGCCCGGCCAGTTGGCCTGGATGATCATCGTCTTGATGGTGAAGTTGGGATCTTCTTCACGGCCGAGATTGAGGTAGGAGAACACGCCAGCCACGACGAAGACCAGCATGAAATACCAGACCATGGAGCGGTGGTTGAGCGCCCAGTCGGAGAGATTGAAGCCTTTCATGAGGCCCCTCCCTCGGGCACTGTCACCTTCTGGCCTTCGCTCAGGCTGTGGACGCCCGCCGTGACAACACGCATGCCGGCCTCCAGCCCCTCGGTCACCGTGAAGGTGCCGCCATTCTTCGACGCGACCTTTATGTCGCGTGCGTTCACGCTCGATGTCTGCGGGTCGACGATCCACACTTTCGCGGAACCGTTCTTTTCGAACAGCGCCGACATGGGCAGTTCGATCGTCGGTGCCACCTTGGTCACGCGGGTCGCCGTCACCGTGGAGCCGAGCCGGAAGGCCTGTGGCGGATCCGTGAGCGTCAACCTGACGCGCCGGGTGCGGGTCGAGCCCTCGGATTGCGGTGCGATCTCGCGCAGCTTAGCCCCGGTCTGGATCGTCGGCAGCGACTGCAGGATGACCTGGAAGGGCGTGCCGGCCGCGAGATCACCGGTCAATTGGTCGGGAATGTCGACCACCGCCTCGCGCAGGTCCGAGCGCGCCACGGTGACGACCGTCTGGCCGGGCGAGACCGTCTGGCCAACTTCGGCGCCGACAGCGGTGACGACACCGTCGAAATCAGAGAACAGCCTGGCATAGCCGAGCTGTTCCTGCGATTTGGCAAGCGAGGCCTTGGCCCGCTCGACACCTGCCTCCGCAGCTTTGCGCGCCTGCTGCGCGGCGTCGAAGACAGCTTGCGTGGCGTTGGCCGAGGCGAGTAACTGGCGCTGCCGTTCCTCGCTGGCGGCGGCGTTGGCGAACTGCGCCTCGGCATTGGACAGTTCCGCCT
>NZ_RZQP01000095.1:0-21945 GCF_003998165.1 Mesorhizobium sp. M7A.F.Ca.US.007.01.2.1
GTCATCCCCATGGTCGTCACTTCACGCGAGGCCTTTCAATGCATGGTTTTGTGACGCCGGCTTTTCGCTTTGACAGCGCTGCAAACTGTGGTTAAGGGGACCACTCTTTTATTGACGAGGCTTGCCGTGGCAAAAACCGAACTTGGCACAAAACGTATCGACCCGGAGACGGGCCGAAAATTCTACGACCTGAACAAGGACCCGATCGTCTCGCCCTACACCGGCAAGACCTATCCGCGTTCCTATTTCGAGGAAGGCAAGATTGCCGCTCTCGAGGAGGAAGAGGAAGTGGCCGAGAAGGAAGTGGACGCCGAGGAAGAAGAAGGCGTTGAGGTCGTCTCGCTCGAAGAGGCTGATGAGGACGTCAAGGGCGACGACCTGCCGGATCTTGGCGACGACGAGGACGACGTTGATCTCGGCGACGACGAAGATGACACCTTCCTCGCCGACGAAGAGGAAGAAGATGACGACGTTGCCGACATGATCGGCGTCGGCGACGACGACGACGAGGTCTGATCGGCCTTGAAAGCGCGCGTTTGCGGGCTTTCGTGGCCTGTGAAGAAAAAGCGGCTCTCGAAGGCTTGATATCTGAGAAGGGCGGGGTTAGAAGCCGCCTGCACTAACGGCGCGGTCTCCAACCCGCGCCGGATCTCTTCGCCGGAAACGGCGCCGGTTGACTGCCGGAAGTGGGGCCATAGCTCAGTTGGGAGAGCGCTTGAATGGCATTCAAGAGGTCGTCGGTTCGATCCCGATTGGCTCCACCAAACAGTCCCTCTGCAATTCGCAGCCGATGAATGTGCCGCACTGCGGTCATCTGCGTTTGATGGTCAATTCAGGCAATGCCGCTGAAAGCCCCTCGATCAAACGGAACGAACGAGCCATTTCTCGAGAGCAACTGCTCGCCGGACAAAGTCTTCACTATTCCTGGAGTGCTTGGAGTCTGAAAGCCAGCCCGATCACCACTCGGCGAAGGAACCGTCCTTGTGGGCGCCAGATCGGGTTGCGCCAGCGGTGGCCTTCCCTGGCGCGTTCCTTGACATAATCCTCGTCGATCTCGACACCCAGGCCCGGGCCGTCGGGAATGGCGACATAACCATCCTCGTAGCGGAAGACATCCTTGTTGGCGGCATAGTCGAGCAGGTCGTTGGCGGCGTTGTAGTGGATGCCGAGGCTCTGCTCCTGGATGAAGCAGTTGTAGCTGACCGCGTCGAGCTGCAGGCACGCGGCAAGCGCGATCGGCCCGAGCGGGCAATGCGGCGCGACCGCGACATCATAGGCTTCCGCCATCGCCGCGATCTTGCGGCATTCTGTGATGCCGCCGGCATGCGACAGGTCGGGCTGGATGATGTCGACGACGCCTTCCTCGAACACCGACTTGAAGTCCCAGCGGCTATAGAGCCGCTCGCCGAGCGCGATCGGCGTCGAGCCAAGCGCGGCGATCTCCTTCAGCGCCTCGCGGTTTTCGCTGAGCACCGGCTCCTCGATGAACATCAGCCTGTAAGATTCCAGCTCCTTGACCAGGGCGCGCGCCATCGGCCGGTGCACGCGGCCGTGGAAATCGACAGCGATGCCGATGTTGGGCCCGACGGCCTCGCGCACCATGGCGACGCGTTCGACAGCGGCGTCGATCTTGTCATGGCTGTCGACGATCTGCAGTTCTTCGGTACCGTTCATCTTGAGCGCCAGGAAACCGCGCGCAACCATTTCCCTGGCGCCGGCCGCGACCTCCGCCGGGCGGTCGCCGCCGATCCAGGAATAGACCTTGATCGAGTCGCGCAGCTTGCCGCCGAGCAGTTCGTGCACGGGCACGCCGAGCGCCTTGCCCTTGATGTCCCACAGTGCCTGGTCGATCCCGGCAATGGCGCTCATCAGGATCGGGCCGCCGCGGTAGAAACCGCCGCGGTGCATCACCGTCCAGTGATCCTCGATCAGCCGGGGATCCTTGCCGATGAGATAATCGCCAAGCTCCTTGACCGCCGCCTCGACGGTCAGCGCCCGGCCTTCAACGACCGGCTCGCCCCAGCCGGTGACGCCGGCATCGGTTTCGATCTTCAGGAACAGCCAGCGCGGCGGAACGATGTAGGTGGTGAGCGAGATGATTTTCATGCGCAGTCTCAGTTGCTCTTGAGTTTCTTGGCGCTGACGAGGTCGCGCGCCGCGAGGTCGAGGATCTTGTTTGCCGCCCCACGCGCGGCATCGGCATTGCGCATACGCAGCGCCTCGACCACCTCGCGGTGCGCCGCCACGGCCTCCATGCGCCGGTCGAGCGAAATCACCGCCGTCGCCTCCAGCGAGAATTTCAGCCCGGTGTCGATGAGATTGCCGATCTGGCGAAAGATCGGGTTGTGGCTCGCGGCATAGACGATCTGGTGGAAAGCGATGTCACTGCGCGAGAAGGCGGCGAGATCCTCGCCGGCGCCGGCCATGCCGCGCCAGGTGGCTTCGAGATCGGCGATCTCCTGCAGCGTCGCGCGCGTGGCGGCGAGTTCGGCAACCAGCGGCTCGATGGCCCGGCGAGTCTCAAGAATGGCGTCGAAGAGCTTGTCGTCCAGTGCATGCGGCGCGTGCCAGGCCAGCACCTGCGGGTCGATGATGTTCCAGTCGTCCTCGTTGCAGACGATCGTGCCGACGCGTGGCCGCGACAGCACCAGCCCTTTTGCCGCCAACACTTTCAGGGCCTCACGGATGACGGTGCGGCTGACGCTGTATTCGACGCCGAGCTCGTTTTCGGTCGGCAGTGAGGAGCCGGCCGGATAGCGCCCGGAAAAGATGTCCGAGGCAATCGCCTTGGTCACGTCGGGCATGACGCGCGGGCGGCGAGTGGCTGTGTCGCCTTGCGGTTTCTTCAAAGTCCCGATCACCTCAGCCCTCCTCCAAGGCGGCGAACCGCTGGTTTCGCACAACCGGTCCGGCCTTAACGGATGCGGATCAATTGCGCCAGCGATCGCTGGTCAGAGCATGTACATTAATTATCATACCAGATCAATTGACGAGTATGATAAAAGCGATTAGAGACTCCGGCATCCGGGCTGAGCGCCCGGTCTATCGCTGGGAGGTAATCATGCGACTTTTGAAGACCGCGCTCGTCGCGGGCGCGCTTGCCGTGCTGTCCGTCACGACCATCGCTGCATATGCTCAGGACACCAAGATCGGCTTCATCGTCAAACAGCCCGAGGAGCCGTGGTTCCAGGACGAATGGAAGTTCGCTGACCAGGCCGCCAAGGAAAAGGGCTTTACCCTGGTCAAGATCGGCGCCGAAGACGGTGAGAAGCTGATGTCGGCCATCGACAATCTCGGCGCGCAGGGCGCGCAGGGTTTCATCGTCTGCACGCCCGACGTGAAGCTCGGCCCCGGCATCGTCGCCAAGGCCGCCGCCAACAATCTCAAGCTGATGACTGTCGATGACCGCCTGGTCGGCGCCGACGGCAAGGCGCTGGAAGACGTGCCGCATATGGGCATCTCGGCAACCAAGATCGGCGAGGCGGTTGGCCAGGCGATCGTCGACGAGATGAAGGCGCGCGGCTGGAAGGCCGACGAGGTCGGCGCCATCCGCGTCTCTTACGACCAACTGCCGACCGCGGTCGACCGCGTCGAAGGCGCCATCTCGGTGCTCAAGGCAAACGGCTTCAAGGCCGAGAACATTTTTGACGCCCCTCAGGCCAAGACCGATACGGAAGCTGCCCTCAATGCGGCGACCGTCGTGCTCAACGCCCATGCCGAGATCAAGAAGTGGGTTTCTTTCGGCCTCAACGACGAAGCGGTGCTGGGTGCGGTGCGTGCCTCCGAAAGCGTCGGCATCCCCGCTGATAGCGTGATCGGCGTTGGCATTGGCGGCGCGGATTCGGCGATCAACGAGTTCAAGAAGCCGACGGCCACCGGCTTCGTCGGCACCGTGATCATCTCGCCGAAGCGTCATGGCTACGAAACGGCGCTCAACATGTATGACTGGGTTGCCAGCAACAAGGAGCCGGAGAAGCTGATCCTGACTTCCGGTGCACTCGCCAAGCGCGACGACTACCAGAAGGTCCGCCAGGGCCTCGGCATCGAATAATCCTCCCTGTACAAACAGGCGGCGGCTCATCCCGCCGCCTGTTTGCCATTCCACAAGAGGATCGCTGCCCGTGTCCTTTCTCGACTTCTCGCACATCACCAAGACCTATCCGGGCGTCAAGGCGCTGTCGGACGTCTCGTTCGGCGTCGACAAAGGCGCCGTGCACGGCCTGATGGGCGAGAACGGCGCCGGCAAATCCACCCTGATCAAGATACTGTCCGGCGACCAGCATGCCGATCAGGGCGAGATCCGCATCGACGGCAGGGTTCAGGCCTATACGTCGACCCGGGATGCCTTCGACAATGGCGTCATCGTCATTCATCAGGAACTGCAGCTGGTTCCTGAACTCACCGTTGCCGAAAATCTCAGCCTCGGTCGTTTCCCTGCCAACGCCGGCATCATCGCCGGCCGCCGGATGCTGGACGACGTCGGCGCCAAGCTGAAATCGGCCGGCATCGACATCGACATGCGCCGCAAGGTCAAGACGCTGTCCATCGGCGAACGCCAGATGGTCGAGATCGCCAAGGCGATCATGCTCGACGCACGCGTTATCGCGCTGGACGAACCGACCTCGTCGCTGTCCTCGCGCGAAAGCGAAATCCTGTTTGCCCTGATCGACCGCCTGCGCGGCGAGGGCAAGGTCATCATCTACGTCTCGCACAGGCTCGACGAAGTGTTCCGGCTCTGCGACAGCCTGACCGTGCTGCGCGACGGCAAGCTGGCGGCGCACCATGCGTCGCTGAAAGGCGTCACCCGCGACCAGGTCGTCGCCGAAATGGTCGGCCGCGAGATTTCGGATATCTGGGGTTTTCGCGCACGAAAAACGGGCGATGTCCGCCTGAAGGTCGACGCTCTCAGCGGCCCCAAACTGAAGACGCCGGCCAGTTTCGAGGCGAGGGCAGGCGAGATCGTCGGCTTCTTCGGCCTGATCGGCGCCGGGCGCTCGGAACTGATGCGTCTGGTCTATGGCGCCGATCCGCGCTCGGGCGGCACCATCACCGTCGATGGCAAGCTGGTCCCTGCCACCGATCCGCGTGGTACGATCCGGGCCGGCATCGTGCTGTGTTCGGAGGATCGCAAGCATGACGGCATCATCCAGGGCCGCTCGGTCGAGGAGAACATCAACATCTCGTCGCGGCGCCATCACACGCGCTTCGGCGTGTTGAACCGCGCCAGCGAGATCGCCACCGCCGAAACCTTCATCAAGAAGCTCAAGGTGCGCACGCCGTCGCGCAAGCAGGACATCATCAACCTCTCCGGCGGCAACCAGCAGAAGGTCATTCTTGGCCGCTGGCTGTCCGAACAAGGGGTGCGGGTGCTCATTGTCGACGAGCCGACGCGCGGCATCGACGTCGGTGCCAAATCGGAAATCTATGAACTGCTCTACCAGCTTGCGCAGGACGGCATGGCGATCGTTGTCGTCTCGTCCGAACTGCCGGAGGTGATGGGCATCTGCGATCGCATTCTGGTGATGTGCGGCGGCCGCGTCAGCGCCGAGCTCACCCGCGACCAGTTCGCCGAAAGGGCGATCCTGGCCGCCGCTCTCCCCGATCAGAAAACCCCCGACGCGATCGCATCTTGAGGACTTTTGGCATGACCGACCAGTTGAAAAAAATCCTGCTCGGCGAACAGGGCCTCGTCGTCATCTTTGTCGTCGCCTTCGCGCTGGTGTCGGCTCTGGTGCCGAATTTCCTCACCGACCGCAATATGCTCGGCCTGCTGCAGTCGGTGGTCACCGTCGGTATCGTCGCCTGCACCATGATGTTCTGCCTTGCCGCACGCGACTTCGACCTGTCGGTCGGCTCCATCGTCGCCTTTGCCGGCATGGTCGCTGTGATGGCGTCGAATTACACCGGCTCGATCCTGCTTGGCCTCTTGGCGGCAATTGCCAGCGGCGCCTTCGTCGGCTTCATCAATGGCGTCGTCATCGCCAAATTCCGCATCAACGCGCTGATCACGACGCTGGCCACCATGCAGATCGTGCGCGGGTTTGCGCTGATTGCGTCCGACGGCCGCGCCGTCGGCATCAACAGCCCGGATTTCTACCAGCTCGCGCTGTCCAAACTGCTCGGCATTCCGACGCCGGTCTGGGTGCTCGCCATCCTGTTTTGCATCTTCGGCTTCGTCCTCAACCGCACCGTCTTCGGCAAGAACACATTGGCCATCGGCGGCAATCCAGAAGCTTCGCGCCTTGCCGGCGTCAATGTCGACCGGACGCGCATCTGGATTTTTGCGCTGCAAGGCGTCGTCTGCGGCATCGCCGGCATCCTGCTGGCGTCGCGCATCACCTCGGGCCAGCCCAACGCGGCGGTCGGACTGGAACTCTCGGTCATCTCGGCCTGCGTGCTCGGCGGCGTCTCGCTTGCCGGCGGCCGCGCCACCATGTCGGGCGTCATCGTCGGCGTGCTGATCATGGGCATCGCCGAGAACGCCATGAACCTGCTCAACATCCCGGCCTTTTACCAGTACATCGTGCGCGGCGTTATTTTGCTCCTGGCCGTGCTGCTCGACAATCTGCGCTCGTCGGCTTTGGGCCGGCGTTGAGTCGGGGCAGGGCATGTCGGCTGGAATACTACTGGAAAGCAATCGGCTGTGCGTCGAGATCAGCCCCTCTGGCAGCGCAATCGTCAACGGCCATACGGCCGACGGGGTGCCATTCCTGCGTCCCTACCAAGGCGAGGCCGAGTTCGACGTTGTGCACTGCGCTTGCTTTCCGATGGTGCCGATCGGCAATCGCGTCGAGGGCAATGCGTTTTCCTGCGGCGGTCAAAACTTCACGCTGGCGCCCAACACGACTGATCCTTTCTATATTCACGGTGACGGCTGGCAGGCGAACTGGAAGGTCGAGGAGCATCGCGTCGACCGCCTCGATTTGGCCTTCGATCAGCCGCGCCGCGTCGACTCGCCCTATGTCTACCATGCGCGACAGTCGTTCCGGCTCGCCGGCGCGCGGCTGGAACTCCGGCTTGCCGTCGAAAATACCGGCGTCATTCCACTGCCATTCGGCCTCGGTTTCCATCCATTCTTTCCGCGCACGCCGCGGACGACCTTGTTTGCGCCGGCCGAAACCTGGTGGACAGAGCGCGACGGGCACCTTCCAGCGTCCAGGAGCGCCATTGCCGACGATGTCGATTTCTCAACGCCGCGCCATTTGCCCGACCGTTGGCTGAACAATGGCTTCGAAGGGTGGAGCGGCATCGCGCGCATCATCTGGCCGGAGCATTGTCTGGGGATCGACATCGAGGCGGACGCGGAGCTCGACCGCTACATGCTCTTTGCGCCGGACACGGACCGAAGCTTCTTCTGCCTGGAGCCGATGAGCCATACCCCAAATGCGTTGAAGCATTTCGATGCCGACCCAATGGGGATCAAGGTACTTTCCCCCGGCGAGGTTCTCAGAGCAAGATTCGCAATGACCGTCTTCGACTGGAGCGACAACCATGGCTGAGCGCCTTTCCGGCAAACGCATCTTCCTGACCGGCGCCGCGCAAGGCATCGGGCTGGCGATCGCCGAGGCCTGCCTTGCCGAAGGCGCAAGACTGTTCCTGGTCGACCGCGACGGCGCACTGCTGGACAAGACCGTCGCGGGCCTCGCCGTGCCGCGCGGCCATGTCGGGCATGCGGCAGCCGACATCAGCGACGGTGCCGCGATTGCCGCTGTCGTCAGCCAAGCGGCCGCCGAGATCGGCCCCATCAACGCGCTGATCAACAATGCCGGGGTCAATGTGTTCTCGACGCCGCTCGAGGCGACCGAGGAGGAATGGAACCGCAACTTCGACGTCAACGTCAAGGGCGCCTGGAATTGCAGCAAGGCGGTGTTGCCGGGTATGATCGCGAGCGGCGGCGGCGCCATCCTCAACATCGCCTCGACACACAGCTTCACCATCATCCCACACACCTTTCCCTATCCGGTCGCCAAGCACGCGCTGCTCGGCCTGACCAAATCGCTGGCGCTCGAATATGCGGTGCAAGGCGTGCGCGTGAACGCGCTGGCGCCCGGCTATGTCGAAACCCAGAAGGCGATCGACTACTGGAACAGCTTTGCCGATCCGGCCACAGCACGCGCCAACACCATGGCGCTACATCCTGGCGGCCGCATCGCCACGGCGCGCGAGATTGCGCTGGCTGCGGTGTTCATGATTTCCGACGAGTGCCCGTTCATGAATGCGGCCACGCTCGTCGTAGATGGTGGGCTGAGCCAGCTCCAGCATCCAGCCTGAATTCCGGGAAATCATGACCAAGAGACGATCGCAGCACTGGTTCGGCGGGCAGGGCAAGGACGCCTTCATTCACCGCAGCTGGATGAAGAACAACGGCCTGCCCGACGATGCCTTCGACGGCCGCCCGGTGATCGGCATCTGCAACACCTTCTCCGAATTCACGCCTTGCCACGTGCATTTCCGTGGCCTGATCGAGCACATCAAGGCGGGCGTGCTGGAAGCCGGCGGCCTGCCGCTGGAATTCCCGGTCTTCTCCTGCGGCGAATCCAATCTGCGCCCGACGGCGATGCTGTTCCGCAATCTCGCCTCGATGGATGTCGAGGAAGCGATCCGCGGCAATCCGATGGATGGTGTCGTGCTGATGGCAGGCTGCGACAAGACCACCCCGTCGCTGGTCATGGGCGCGGCCTCCTGCGACCTGCCGTCGATCGTCATTTCCGGCGGGCCGATGCTCAATGGCCGTTTCCAGGGCCGCGAGATAGGTTCCGGCACCGATGTCTGGAAATTCTCCGAGGATGTCCGCGCCGGCGTGATGAGCGAGCAGGATTTCGCTAATGCCGAGAGTGCCATGTCACGCTCGCCGGGTCATTGCATGACCATGGGCACGGCCTCGACCATGGCCTCGATGGTCGAAGCGCTCGGCCTGGCGCTGCCGGGCAACGCTGCCTATCCGGCGGTCGACGCGCGCCGCAGTCGCATCGCCCGCATGACGGGGCGGCGCATCGTCGAGATGGTCAATGAGAATCTCCGCCCGTCCGCCATCCTCAAGAAAGAAGCTTTCGCCAACGCCATCCGTGTCAATGGTGCCATCGGCGGCTCGACCAATGCGGTCGTGCATCTGCTGGCGATTGCCGGCCGCGTCGGCACCGAACTGACACTGGACGATTGGGATCGGTATGGCCGCGATGTACCGACCATCCTCGACCTGATGCCGTCAGGCCGCTTCCTGATGGAGGACTTCTGCTACGCAGGCGGCATTCCGGCGGTCATGAAGGAGATTGGCGATCTGCTCGATCTCGACGTGCTGACCGTCACCGGCAAGACCGTGCGCGACAACATCCGTGACGCTGAAAACTACAATCCCGAGGTGATCCGCCCGCGCGACAAGGCGCTTACTCCCAGTGGCGGTATCGCGGTGCTGCGTGGCAATCTGGCGCCCGACGGCGCCATCATCAAGCCGTCAGCCGCGTCACCGGCCCTGATGAAGCATCGCGGCCGCGCCGTCGTCTTCGAGGACATCGACGACTACAAGGCGCGCGTCGACGATCCCGCGCTCGACGTCGACGAAGCGTCGATCATGGTGCTGAAGAATTGCGGCCCCAAGGGCTATCCGGGGATGGCCGAGGTCGGCAACATGGCGCTGCCCCGGAAGCTGCTGAAGCAGGGTGTCCGCGACATGATCCGCATCTCCGATGCCCGCATGTCCGGCACCGCCTTCGGCACCGTCGTGCTGCATGCCGCACCCGAAGCCGCCATCGGCGGCCCGCTGGCGCTGGTCAGGAGCGGCGACTTCATCGAGCTCGACGTCGAAGCAAGGAAGCTGCATCTCGACGTGTCGGCACAGGAGCTGGCGCGGCGTCGTGAATCCTGGCTACCGCCCGTCCCGGCGATGCGCGGCGGCTATCAGGGCCTCTATGTCGACCGTGTCCTGCAGGCGGACCGCGGCGCCGATCTCGACTTTCTCGTCGGATGCCGTGGCCACGCCATTCCACGCGAAAGCCATTGAGGCCGACCAGCATGCCCAATTTCCGGCCTGACGATTTCCACGGCATTCACGCCATTCTCTACGCGCTCTTTGACGCGAACGAACAACTGGACCGCGCGGCGATGCGTCGGCAGGTCGAGATCTGCCTGGCGACGGGCGTGCACGGCATGGCGGCGCTCGGCCTGGCGACGGAAGTCGCCAAGCTGACCGAGGCCGAGCGCCGGACGATCATGGACTGGACGGCGGAAGATACGGCTGGAAAAGTGCCGCTTGCCTTCACCATCTTCGGCGCTTCGGTGGCTGAGCAGGTGGCACAGCTTCGCCATGCTGAAAGCGTGGGAGCGGATTGGGTGATCCTGCAGCCGCCGCCGGTCGGATCCTATGGTGCGCTGGAATACACCAGGTTCTTCGGCCGCGTCGCCGAGGCAACCGACCTGCCGGTGGCGATCCAGAACGCGCCGGCGTTTTTCGGGCGCGGCCTGTCATCGGACGAGATCCGCGAACTCGTCACGCTGCATCCCAACATAAGGCTGATCAAGGGCGAAGGCTCGGTCACCGACATTGCCGGATTGATCGAACGCACCGAAGGCCGGATACCCGTTTTCAACGGACGCGGCGGCCTGGAACTGATCGACAATTTCCGCATCGGTTGCCGCGGCATGATCCTGGCGCCTGATGGCATCGACCTCGCCGTGCGCGCCTACAATGCGTTTCGGATCGGTGACGAAGCGACGGCCGAGGCCGAGTATGCAAGAATGCTGCCGGCAGCGGTCTTCGTCATGCAGGGCATCGAGAACCTGATCTGCTACGGCAAGCGGCTGTTCGGCGCCCGCGCAGGCATCCCGATACACGACCGGGCTCCGGCGATGCGGCCCAACGAGACCGGCGTGGCGATGGTGGCGCGCTTTGCGGCTGACCTCGGTCGGTTGCCTGGCTGAACGGCAACTGCCCTTCAATAGGTCGTCCGCCCACCCGACAGGTCGAACGTGGAGGCGGTCGTGAAACTGTTCTCCTTGGAGACGAGCCAGGCGACCATCGCCGCGGCTTCGTCGACCTCCAGCAGGCGGCCGCGCGGAATGCGCGAGCGCATATATTCGATGTGCTCCGGCGTCAGCTGTTCGAGGATGCGCGTCTGTGCCGTGGCCGGCGAGATGCAGTTCACGGCGATGTCGTACTGCGCCAGTTCCTTGCCGAGCGACTTGGTCAAGCCGATGACCGCCGCCTTCGAGGCTGAATAGGCGGAGGCGTTGGGGTTGCCCTCCTTGCCGGCGACCGAAGCGATGTTGACGATCCGTCCGTAATTGCGCTCCTTCATTCCGGGAACCACGGCGCGATTGACGTAGAACGTACCGTTTACGTTGACGTCGATGACCTTCTTCCACGTCTCGATGTCGTAGACGTCGAGCGGGGCGGCAGGGCCGGCAATTCCGGCGGAATTGACCAGAATGGAAATCTTGCCGGCCAGATCTTCGGTCCTGGCGCGCGCCGCGTCCACCGACGTCCAATCGGCGACGTCCACGATCTCTGTCGTGGCAGCGTTGCCGAGTTCCTTCTTGGCGGTTTCGAGGCGGGCCTCATCGAGATCCCACAAGCTGACCGTCGCGCCGGAAGCGACGAAACGCCTGGCCATCGCGAAGCCGAGGCCTTGGGCGCCACCGGTGACCACAGCGTGCTGGCCGTCAAGATCGATCCTGTTCATGTCGAGCGGTTCTTTCCGTTTGAGCTACTTCCGGGATAAAGGCCGGCCTGTGCAGGCCGGCGATCGCTACATGGTCGCGCCAAGGCTCCATGGCACGAACTCGTTGTCGCCATAGCCGAGCGCTTCCGACCTGGTGCGCCCGCCGGAAGCGACGCGCAGGATCTCGGCAAAGATCTCCTCGCCCTTCTCGGCCAGCGAGACGCCGTCCAGTATGTCTCCGCAATTGATATCCATGTCCTCGCGCATCTGCTCGAAGATGAAGCTGTTGGAGGCAAGCTTGATCGAGGGCGTCGGCTTGCAGCCGAAGGCCGAACCGCGGCCGGTGGTGAAGCACAATATGTTGGCGCCGCCGGCGACCTGCCCGGTGGCCGAGACCGGGTCGTAGCCGGGCGTATCCATGAAGATGAGGCCGCGCTCGTTGATCGGCTCGGCATATTCCAGCACCGCGCGCAGATTGGTGGTGCCGCCCTTGGCGGAAGCGCCGAGCGATTTCTCCAGGATGGTCGTCAACCCACCCAGCTTGTTGCCGGGCGAAGGGTTGTTGTTCATCTCCATGTCGTGCCTGGCGGTATAATCCTCCCACCAGCGGATGCGTTCGATCAGCTTTTCGCCCACCGCGCGGCTCTCGGCGCGCAAGGCGAGGAGATGTTCGGCGCCATAGATCTCGGGCGTCTCCGAGAGCACCGCCGTACCGCCTTGCCCGACAAGCAGGTCCACCGCAGCACCTAGTGCCGGATTGGCGCTGATGCCGGAGTAACCGTCCGATCCGCCGCATTGCAGCGCAAGCACCAGTTCGGAGGCTGGTTGCGGCGTCCTTTCGGCGGCGTTCACCGTAGGCAGCATGTCGACGATCGCCTTCACGCCAGCCTCGACCGTCTTTCGCGTACCGCCGGTTTCCTGGATGGTCATCGTGCGGAAAATCGTGCTCTCCTCGATGTTGTACGACTGCATCCAGCGTGGGATCTGGAACGCTTCGCAGCCGAGTCCGACCATCAGCACGCCGCCGACATTGGGGTTCGTGGCAAAGCCCCATTGCGTCCTTTTCAACAGGTCGTAAGCGGGACCCTTGGTGTCGATGCCGCAGCCAGTGCCGTGGACGAGTGCGATGATACCGTCGACATTGGGATAGTCGCGCAGGATGCCAGACCGGTTGACCTCGTCGGTGATGAACCGGGCGACGCTGGCAGAGCAGTTCACCGAGGTCAGGACGGCAATGAAGTTGCGCGTGCCCACCTTGCCGCTCGGCCGGCGGTAACCCATGAAAGTAGCGCGCTCGGCCTCGGCAACGATCTCGGTTTGCCTGGTATTCGTGCCGAAGACGTAGTCGCGTTCGAAATTTCGCAGATACACATTGTGCTCGTGAACCCAGTCGCCGGCGACGATTGGTTCCCGCGCAAAACCGATGGTCTGGCCGTATTTCACGATCGGCTCGTCCGAGCCGATGTCGCGCAAGGCCATTTTGTGCCCGCGCGGTATGCGTGCCCTGGCAGCCACGTCACCGGCTTTTTCGCCGATCTTCAACGGATCGACCGCCAGAAGAATGTTGTCGGCCCCCGAAAGCTTGATGAACCGCGCCATGACCCAAACTCTGAAAAAGTTCCCCGCGACAGGAGGTCGAGAGACAAGAAATGATTTGGAATACTAATATAATAGAATGTCAGAGGTCAAGGCCGGAGACTGCATGAGGTCGTCGTGAAAGACGGACCGGTCGCCACGTCGTTGGGGCATATCCGGGAGAGAAAGCGACTGCCCGACAACGTTCTGGTCAATCGAGATGGAAGACCTCTTCCATGGCCGCCCACCATTCGCCGTCGGCGCGCGTCGGCAGCGGCGTCTGCATGGGGTCGCACAGTTCCCACCATTTGCGCATGGCCGGCGACTCGCTCATCCGCGCTGCATCCCTGGCGAAGTCGCTGCCGTGATACTCCCAGCAGGCGAACAGAAGGTTCTCCGGTTCGCGCAGGAAGATCGAATAGTTGCGGATGTTGGCGCGGCTGATGACGTCGAGCACTTCGGGCCAGACGGCGGCGTGGACGCGCTTATAGTCCGCGATCGCCTCGGCTTTCACGCCGATACAAAGTCCCATTCTTTGCATGCTGGTTGCTCGCGGGGCTTCAGCCGAGAAGGTCGGCGGCGACTTCGAGCGTGTTGCGGAACGACGTCTCGAGATGATGTTCCATGGCCCGTGCCGCACCCTCGGCGTCGTGGCGCTTCAGGGCGTCGAAAATGGCCTCGTGCTGCTCGATCGTCTGTTCGCCATAACCCGGTCTTGGGATGGCGAGATAGCGCCCGCGATCCATCTGTGCCTTTGAGATGTCGACGGCTCTCCAGATCATCGGCAGGCCGCAGATCTCGGCTATGGTGCGGTGGAAGACATCGTCGAGTTGTATCGCGGTGGCATATCTGCCGCGGGATATGGCAAGCCGGTGCGCCGCCATGTTGTCTTCCAGCAATTCGCTGGCTGCCGCTGTGAACTTGGCGGCCGCGCGTCGGGCGCTTTCCATCTCCAGTGCCCGCCGGATGACATAGGCTTCTTCCAGGTCGGCCCGGCTGATCGGAGCAACATAGGTGCCGGTCTGCGCCAGGATCTTGACCAGGCCCTCGTCGCTGATGCGCTTGACCGCTTCGCGAACGGGGGTGCGAGACACCCCCAGGGCCTCCGCGATGGCGACCTCGTTGATGACCTCTCCCGGCTTCAACTGCCCGACGACGATCAGGTTGCGGATCTTGTGGTAGATCTGATCGCGGAGCGGAAGAGCCCGATTGAGCGTCGAAGGATCCAGGTCCATTGCAAATCCGTGTCTTCGTTCACCAGAAATGGCCAGATAATACTAGAATGTCAATTGGAAACGCATCCAATACAAGCGTGGGGGTCGGTGACGCACGACGTCATGACGACCCGCCGGAATCCAGCTTGCCAGAACTGTTATATTAGTGCAATAGTGAGGATGAACGATGGAAAATTCAGTCCGGGACTGAGGCTTGGATCTTCAACAGCGCAGGCCATTCAAGCTTGTTCGAAGAAGCCCGAACTGCGTTTGCAGCGCTATTATACTAACATATCGAAGGCCGATGTAGCGCACCGGCCGGCCGCCAGGAGGAACCTAGCCAGATATGACCGTCGCCGCCGATTGCGCCTTGGATATGCGAGGCATCAGCAAGAACTTTCCAGGCGTGAAGGCTCTGTCCAACGTCAATTTTGCCGTGAAATTCGGCACCGTTCATGCGGTCGTGGGTGAGAACGGCGCCGGCAAATCGACGCTCATGAAGATCCTCAACGGATCCTACGCGCCCACCAGCGGCACGATCAAAGTCGGTGACGCCGAGGTGCGCATGCGCCGGCCCGCCGACGCCCAGGCGCTCGGCATCCGCATGGTGCACCAGGAAATCAATCTGGTCCCCCACCTGACCGTCGCCGAGAACGTCTATCTCGGCCGCATGCCCGGCAAATGGACCTTTCTGCGCAAGCGCGAGATGGTCAGGGCGGCGGCTGCCGTCCTCGACGAGCTCGGAGCGGCCATTAATCCGCGTGAACGGCTCGGCAACCTTTCTATCAGCCAGCAGCAGCTCGTCGAGATCGCCAAGGCCTATGCGGCGCAGCCGAGGATCATCGTGCTGGACGAGCCGACATCCAGCCTCAGCGAGCATGAGACGGCGGCGCTGTTCCGGATCCTGCGCAAGATGCGCGATGACGGCATCGCCATCGTCTACATCAGCCATCGGCTGAAGGAGGTGCTCGAAATCGCCGATGAGGTGACGGTGCTGCGCGATGGCTCAATGATCGAGACGCGTCCGATCAAGGGCATAAAGGCTGCCGATATGATCAGGCTGATGGTCGGTCGCGAAGTTAGCAATGTCTTCCCGAAAAGTCCGGCCGCGATCGGCAAGTCCGTGTTGCGCGTGGAGCATATCAGCGACGGACAGCGCTTCCGCGATGTCAGCTTCGAAGTGCGCGCCGGCGAGATACTGGGCTTGACCGGCTTGGTGGGCGCTGGCCGCACCGAGGTTGCCCGCGCAATCTTCGGCCTGTCGCGGCTTGTCGAGGGCACGGTCAGCGTCAACGGACGCGAGGTCTCGATCAACTCGCCATCCCAGGCGGTCAGGGCAGGCATTGCCTATGTTCCGGAAGATCGCAAGGGCGATGGCGTCGTGCCTGGAATGTCGGTCCGGGAAAACATCAGCCTGCCCATCCTGCGCCGCCTGACCCGTTTCGGACGCATCAGCCGCAGCGCCGATCGCGCGCTTGCCCGGGATTCGGTCAAGCAGTTTTCGATTTCACCGCCCGACGGCGAACGGCGCATCAGCCTTCTGTCGGGCGGCAACCAGCAGAAGGCGGTCATCGCCAAATGGCTTGCCGCCAAACCTTCGGCCTTGATCCTCGACGAGCCGACGCGGGGCGTCGACGTCGGCGCCAAGGCCGAGATCCACCACATCATCGGCCAACTCGTCGCCGGCGGCATGGCGGTCGTGATGATCTCGTCGGAACTGCCCGAAATCCTCGGAGTCTGCGACCGCGTGGTGGTGATGCGCGATGGCTATGCCTCCGAGCCTCTCTTGCGCAGCGAATTGAGCGAGGAGCGCATCATGGCGCTGGCCACCGGGGAGGAGATGGCTTGAGCGAAGCGGCCATGGAGATCGGTGGCGTGAACCGCAACGACCGCTTTACGCGTGGCAGCAGGCTTGTCGATGTCCTGTCGAAGGCGGGGCTCGCCTTCGCCATCGTCGCCGTGATGCTCTACGGCTCCCTCGTCAGCCCCGCCTTCTTCACGTCAGGCAATTTGCTCAACGTCCTGACCTCGATGTCTATCGTTGGCATCGTCGTCGTCGGCATGACCTTCGTGCTCGTGGTCGGCGGCCTGGCCGACCTGTCGGTGCCGGCCACCATCGCCTGCGGCGCCATCCTGTCGCTCGGGCTGCAGCCGATGATCGGGCCGCTGCCGGCGTTCCTGCTGGCGGTGGGTCTCGCGGGCCTCATAGGCCTGCTCAACGGGGGCCTGGTCGGATATGTCGGCATCAATCCCATCATTGCCACGCTCGGCGTTGGCACGATCGGACTGGGCATCGTCCAGGCGGCTGTCGGCGGGGTCATCGTCTATGGCAGCAATCCCGCCTCAGCCGAATTCGCCAAGGGCCGGCTGTTCGGCATTCCGGTCGTGGTGTTGATCTTCCTGGTCATCGCCCTTGTCGGCCATTTCGTCCTGTCCCGCTCCTTCTGGGGCAGATGGACGCTCGCCACCGGCGGCAATTACAGCGCCGCCGAGGCTAGTGCGGTTCCGGTGCGGGCCGTGAAGGCTGGCGCCTTCGTGATCACCGCACTGGCTTCCGGCATCAGCGGCGGCTTGCTCGGGCTGACGCTGCAGAGCGCGCGGCCGCTCATCGGCGGCGGCTACGAATTCAGCGCCATCACGGCGGTGGTGGTCGGCGGCGTGTCGATCGTCGGCGGCTTCGGATCGGTGCCGCGGGCCATTGCCGGCCTCATCTTCGTGCAACTGCTGACCAACGTCATGGTGCTCGACGGTGTGCGCACGCCAATCCAGGGTTTCGTGCTCGGCATCCTGATCGTCGGTGCCGTCGGCATGGATGCGGCGCTGCGCAAGCGGGGCGTGGCGTGATGCGTTTTCTTTCGCTTGTCTCGCAGCATCGCGTCGTCATCATTCTCGGCCTGACGCTCGTCATTTCCGCGCTGTTGGTCCCCGGCTACCTCTCGGCATCGACGCTCGGCCTCGGTCTCGACCGGGCGGCGACGATCGGCCTGATCGCGGTCGGCCTGACGGTGCTTTTGATATCGGGCCAGATCGACCTCTCCGGTGGCGCCGTGTTTGCCCTGGCCGGCATCGTATCGGTCATCCTGCAGCGAGAGATCGGCATCCTGCCTGCCGCGATCGCCGGCATCCTGGTCGGTACCCTGGCAGGCGCCATCAACGGCATGCTGGTCGTCGGCCTGAAGGTGAATTCGCTCGTGCTGACGCTCGCGACGATGCTGATCTTCCGCTCACTCGCGCACTGGATCACCAACAGCCAGCCGGTGACCGGAACCGACATCATGCTCTCCCTGGCGCTGGCCAAGATCTATCTCGATGTCTTCACCCTCCGCAGCGTGCTGTTCATCGCCCTGATCGTGCTGCTGCATTTCTGGCTGACGCGCACCATACCTGGGCGCAACGTCTTTGCGGTGGGGTCCAACCCGGCGGCTGCCAAGGAAAGCGGTATCGCCTCGGACCGTATCGTCTTTCTCGGCTTTGTCTTTGCCGGCACGCTTGCCGGCCTGGCGGGGGTTCTCCAGAGCCTCGTCACCAACACCGGCTCGCCTGTCTTCGGCTCGGAACTGACGGTCGCCGTCATTGCCGCGGTCGTTGTCGGCGGGACTCGTCTCGAAGGCGGCAAGGGATCCGCGCTCGGCACGCTCGGCGGCGTGCTGACGATCGGCTCGCTGACCATCGCGATGGAGTTCCAGTCCGTTCCCGCATACGTCCAGCAGGTCGTGTCCGGGCTTATCCTGATCCTGCTCGTCGTGCTCGATCGGGCCGTTACCACCAAGGGGAGGGCTCCGGGCACGCGCCCGGCGCTCGTTCGCGACAATCCAATCACTCAAGGAGGAACCACATGATTGGGAGGAAACGCATGATTGGCAAGAAAAGCATGCTTCACGTCGCCGCCATGGCGGCTGTGCTGGCATCGACGGGCTGGGCCAGCGCCAAGACGGTCTGCTACGTGACGGCAGCGGATTCGCATGCCTACGCGACGCCGGCCAACAAGGCGCTTCAGGCGCGCGCTGCGGAACTCGGCATCGAGATCCTGAGCCTCAGCCAGGATTTTGATGTCCAGAAAGGCACCGAGCAGCTCAACACCTGCGTTGCGCGCAAGGTCGATGGCATCATCCTGTGGCCGCTCGACCCGCAGGCATACATACCGGGGCTGGCGCGCGCGCAGCAGGCGAACATTCCGGCGATCCTCATCAATTCGCCGATGAGCGACGATGCCAAGCCGTTCATCAAGTCGTTCACCGGGCCTGATGTCTATGAGGAAGGCAAGCTGGCGGCGGACTCGCTGAGCAAGGCGCTGGGCGGCAAGGGCTCCGTCGTCATCATCGCCGGCCAGGCCGGCAACGGCACCACGATCGGCCGCGTCAGCGGATTTACCGACCGTCTCAAGGAAACCAATGCCGAGATCAACGTGCTCGACACGGTCAACGCCGACTTCGACCAGCAAAAGGCGCTGGTGGTGAGCCGCGATCTGATCACACGCTTCGGCGACCAGATCAGCGGTGTCTACGCCAATGACGACACGATGGCCCGCGGCTTCATCGACGCATGGAAAGAGGCGAACCCCTCCAAGGCCGCACCGCCGATCGTCGGCATCAATGGCCAGAAGGATGCGTTCGAATCGATCCGCACCAATGAGATGTACTCGACCATCGTCCAGTCGCCCGTCGAGGATGGCCGCCTGGCGATCAACACGATGGCCGAGATCATCGAGGGCAAGGAGGTCAAGGACCGGCTGCCGATCCCGCTGACAGTCGTCACCAAGGACAACGTCAACGCGGTCGAACCAGCGTTCTGATGCAGGAAGGCCGGCCCGCTGCACTCGGGTCGGCCTCGCCGCCGATTTCTTGGGGAGAGAAATTCTAATAGCGGCAACGGAATTGGAATAAACTAACTCTACAGAGTTTGTGGAATAAGCAATCTGCACTGGCGATCTGGTTTCCACCCGGACAGGACCACGCCATGCCTACCTTTTTGCGCTCGCCGTCAACCAAAGCAGGCATCTCCGGCCGCCTCCGTCAGGCGACGGGAGACAGGCCATGAGCAAGCACATTCCAGACCGTATCAAGGTGCTCTGGTTTCTGCCGACGCATGGCGACAGCCGCTATCTCGGCACGGCCGAGGGCGGCAGATCGGTCGATCTGCCCTATCTGACGCAAGTGGCGAAGGCGGCCGACACGCTCGGCTACTATGGCGTGCTGTTGCCGACCGGCCGCTCGTGCGAGGATTCCTGGGTGATCGCATCGGCTCTTGTGCCGATGACCGAACGCTTGCGTTTCCTTGTCGCTGTGCGGCCCGGTTTGCAGTCGCCGACGCTGGCCGCGCGCATGACTGCGACGCTGGACCGCATCTCCAATGGCCGCCTGCTGATCAACGTCGTCACCGGCGGCGATCCGCTGGAGAACAAGGGCGACGGCATTTTCCTGTCGCATGCCGAACGCTATGAGGTGACGCAGGAGTTCCTGCGCATATACAAGCGGGTGCTGAGCGGCGAGACGGTCGAGCATGACGGCAAGCATTTCCACATCGAGGACGGAAGGCTGCTGTTTCCGCCGGTGCAGACGCCTTACCCGCCGCTGTATTTCGGCGGTTCGTCCGATGCCGGGTCGACGGTGGCGGCGCAGGAGATCGACAAGTATTTGACCTGGGGCGAGCCGCCCGCCGATGTCGAGCGCAAGCTGGACAGCGTGCGTGAACTGGCGCAGAAGGCCGGCCGCAAGCTCTCTTTCGGCATTAGGCTGCATGTCATCGCCCGCGAAACCACCGAGGAGGCCTGGGCCGCTGCCGACAGGCTGATCAGCCGCCTCGACGACACGACGATCGCCTCGGCCCAAAAAGTCTTTGCGCGCATGGATTCGGTCGGGCAGGCGCGGATGAGCGCATTGCATGGCGGCGATCGTGCCAAGCTCGAGATCGCGCCCAATTTGTGGGCCGGCGTCGGCCTGGTGCGCGGCGGTGCCGGTACTGCCCTTGTCGGCGACCCCGACACGATCGCCGAGCGCATCGACGAGTACCGGCGCCTCGGCATCGATACCTTCATCCTGTCCGGCTATCCGCATCTGGAAGAAGCCTATCGCTTCGGCGAACTGGTGCTGCCGAAACTGCCGACCGACCATCCGGTAAAAGCCGCCGGCTCGTCCGTCAACACCGGTCCGTTCGGCGAGACCATCGCCGGCGACCACCGGCCGAAATCGCTCGCCAGCGCCTCGTGAACGCGCTCCCTCCGGCCCGCCGGTTGCGCGTCGCCATCCTTGGCGGCGGCTTTTCCGGCGCGGCGGTGGCCTGGCATCTGGCGCGGGCACCTCAATCGGAGCGCCTGTCGATTTCCGTCATCGAGCCGCGACCAGCGCTCGGCGGCGGCCTGGCCTATTCCAGCGAGGAACCGTCGCACCGGGTCAATGTCCCCGCAGTCAGGATGAGCATGGCTCCCGATGATCCGCAGCATTTTGCACGCTGGTTGGCTGGCAGCGGAGAACTCGAACACGACCCGGATGCCATCTGGAAGAACGGCGACGCTTTTCCGCGCCGTCGCGTATTCGGCCGCTACGTCGCCGAGCATCTGGCGCCGTATCTCGGTTCCGGCCTTGTCCATCATGTCGAAGGTTCCGCCACACGCGTGACACGCGATGCCAGTGGCGCGGGCTGGACCGTGCACACCTCTGCCGGACCGGTCGTCGCCGATATCCTCGTCCTGGCAGCGACGCATCCGCGGCCCGGAATTCCCAACGCGCTGGCCTCGCTGACGGAAGCGCCAGGTTTCGTCGCCGATCCGTACTCTTCCGCCGCGCTTTCAGGGATCGGGCCGGAGGCGTCGGTGCTGATCGTCGGCTCCGGGTTGACCTCGGCCGACATGGTCGCCGAACTTGACCGCCGTGGCCATCGCGGCCGTATCCTCGCGCTGTCGCGCCGCGGCCTGCGCTCGCGCGGCCACCCGGATATCAGGGGCGAGCCTTTTGGCGACTTTGCATCCGCGCCGGCCACGACGGCGCTCGGCCTGCTCAAGACCATTCGCGCGACGCTGGCGGCCGCGCGCGCCGCCAATGTCAACTGGCAGTCGGTCTTCGATCAGCTGCGCCTCCAGGGGCCGGTGCTGTGGGCCGCACTTGCGCCGCCGGAGCGGGCAAGGCTGGTGCGCCAGCTGCGCGTGTTCTGGGACGTGCATCGTTTCAGGATCGCGCCGCAGGTCGCCGCGGTGCTCGACCGGCGTCATGCCGCCGGTACAGTCGACACCATTGCCGCCAGGCTTGTCGCGTCGAACGACGAGGACGGCAGCCTGGCTGTCAGCTTTCAACGGCGCGGGCAGACCCGGATCGAGACGATGCGCTTCGCTGCCGTCATCAACACCACCGGTCCGGCCCATGGGCAGGCGCTGCAGCTGAACCCGGCGCTAAGCTCGCTGGCGGAAGCCGGCTTGATCAGGACGGACCAATATGGGCTTGGCATCGAGACAGGTCTCGACAGCCGCGCGATCGGCCGGGACGGCGCGGCGGTCGCGACACTCCTGGTCC